>JBBINL010000070.1:0-12444 GCA_037443905.1 Burkholderiales bacterium
CGGTGGAAGTGTCGGAGCGCGGCGCCACGCGCATGGACGACAAAACCTCCGAAGCTTCGATGGAAAAACGCAAGAAAGACGGGTATTTCTGATGAACGCAAACACTTTGACAGAATTCAACGCGGTCAACACGCTCCTTGACGGCCAGCATGACACCCATTCCGCCCTCAAATTCATTACATGCGGCAGCGTTGACGACGGCAAAAGCACGTTGATCGGCCGGCTGCTGATCGACAGCAAAAGTGTTCTTCAGGACCAGTTGGCGCATGTCTCGCGCTCGGGCGAGGCCGATCTGGCGCAGTTCACCGACGGCCTCAGCGCCGAGCGCGAGCAAGGCATCACCATCGACGTGGCGTACCGCTACTTCAACACCGCCCGGCGCAAATTCATCATCGGTGACGCCCCCGGCCACGAGCAATACACCCGCAACATGGTCACCGCCGCCAGCAGCGCCGATTGCGCCGTGGTGCTGGTTGACGCGCCCAAACTCGACTGGGCCAACCCGCAGCTGAAACTGCTGCCGCAAACCCGCCGCCACAGCCTGCTGTGCCACCTGCTGCGCGTGAACAGCATCGTCTTTGCGGTCAACAAACTCGACGCGCTGGGCGAAGACGCAACGCGTGCCTTTGGCCATATCAGCGCCGCGCTGGAAAAGTTTGCTCAAGAAGCAAGCATTGCCGTCACCGCCATCGTGCCGATCTCGGCGCTCAAAGGCCACAACGTCGTCGAAGCGGCCCAAGCGGGTTGGTGCGGCTACAGTGGCGAGAGCCTGCTTGACATTCTGGAGGGCTTGCCGGTGACCCCGACCGACACCGCCCTGCCCTTGGCGTTTCCGGTGCAATGGGTGGAAAAGTTCAGCAGCTCGGCCGATACTTCGCAAGGTCGGCGCATATTCTGGGGCCGAGTCGCAGGCGGTGTGGCCACGGTGGGCCAACAGGTCAAGGTGCTGCCCAGCGGTCAGACCGCCACCGTGGCGCAGGTGCTCGCTACCACGCGCAAGCCAGGCACCGTGGCAGCGGGTCACAGCGCCGGCGTCGTGCTCGACCGCGAGGTCGACGTTTCACGTGGCGATTGGCTCCTGGCCCTTGTTCCTCCTGCGCAATCTGCTATCACTTCTGAGGACGATTTCGGTGATACCCCAATCGCCACCAGCCTGCCGCCAAGCCGTGAGATCCGCGCCACGGTGGCCTGGATGGACGACGAACCGCTCGTTGCCGGGCGCGTGTATTGGGCGCTGCACGGTCACCGCTGGGTCAAGGCGCGCGTCAAGCGCGTGGTGCACCGGCTCGAAATCAACACCCTGGCCGAGGAAGCCGCGGAAACGCTGCCGGCCAACAGCATCGGGCACGTTGAGTTGCTGCTGCAGGAACCGATTGCCGCCATGCCGTTTGAGACCTCGCGTGTGCTGGGCGCGCTGGTACTGGTCGACACCGCCACACATCGCACCGCCGGTGCCGTGCTGGTACGCTGACGCCAGCCAATGGCACTGTCATGCGAACCATTAAAATGGCGCTTTTCCATCCAACCGTAAATCACCAAAATGACCCACGTCGTCACCGAAGCCTGCATCAAGTGCAAGTACACCGATTGCGTTGACGTTTGCCCCGTCGACTGTTTTCGCGAAGGCCCCAACTTCCTGACCATCGACCCGGACGAGTGCATCGACTGCGCGGTGTGCATTCCCGAATGCCCGGTGAACGCGATCTACGCCGAAGAAGACGTACCCAAAGACCAGCGCCACATGACCAAGCTCAATGCCGAGCTGGCTCGCCTGCCCACCTGGAAAAGCATCACCAAACGCAAGGCCGCTTTGCCAGAAGCCGAAGAGTGGAAAGACAAGACCGGCAAACTGTCCGAACTGATTCGCTGATCCTGTCACCATGAATCCCTGGCCCCAGGATTGACGCGTCGCTAACGCTCTACGCCATGATGGTGATGTGATTCGTCATGGCAGGCGTTTCTCGGCAATTCATGCCTGAAGCCGACATCATTGACACCGATGCCCTCGTCATCGGCGCTGGCCCGGTCGGCTTGTTCCAGGTTTTTCAGCTCGGGCTGCACGGCATTCGTGCCCAGGTCATCGATGCGCTGGAGCATGCCGGTGGCCAGTGCATCGCGCTCTACCCCGACAAACCCATTTACGACATTGCGGGCATCCCGCGCTGCACCGGTCGCCAATTGACGCAGCAACTGCTCGCGCAGATCGCGCCATTCAGCCCCGCCTTCCATTTCAAGCAGCAGGTCAGCGCGGTGCAGCGCCAGCACGACGGCAGGTGGTTGGTTGCCACGTCACAACAGCATTTTTTGACCCGAACCTTGTTCATCGCGGCTGGCGTGGGGGCTTTTGTTCCCAAAGAACTCAAGATTGAAGGGCTGGCGTCTTTTGCCGACCGCCAGCTCTTTTACAGCTTGCCCACCCCTGAGCGGCTGGCGGGTCAACGCGTGATCGTGGTGGGTGGCGAGGAAACCGCCGTCGAAAACACCATCGCTTTGGCTACGCAAAGTCCGCATCAACCCATCAGTGTGACGCTTGTGCATCGGCGTGACGTGCTTCAGGCCAGCCCTGCGGCCTTGGCCGAATTGGCCGAGCTGCGTGCCAGCGGACGCATCCGCTTTGTTGCCGGACAAATCACTGGACTTGAAACATTCGACTCAGAATTGACTGGCGTTAGAGTCGCGACCCCGGACGAAAAATCGTTAATCCTGCCGCTGGACATCCTGCTGGTGTTTCAGGGCATCAGCCCCAGGCTGGGTCCCATCACCGAATGGGGTCTGGCCATGCAGCGCAAACAGCTGAGCGTCGATGCGGCCAGCTTTGCCACCAGCGAACCCGGCATTTACGCCGTGGGTGACATCAACACGTATCCCGGCAAGAAGAAGCTGATCGTCTGTGGTTTTCATGAGGCCACTTTGGCCGCTTTTGCCGCCGCCACCTATCTGAACCCGCAAGCCTCGGGTGTGCTGCAATACACCACCAGCAGCGCGCTGCTGCAGCACCGGCTCGGTGTTCTGTAACTACTTGCCCACCAGCTGGTTGAGCTTGTCGGCTTCGAAGTGCTCCTGCCTGGCAGCATCCACGGGGACGATTGAGACCACCTGGCGCGGACAGTTGAGCTGCTCGATGGCTTTCCAGATCATGGCAATCTGGTGCTCCTGCGTGGCGGCGCTGTCGATCAGGCCGCGCATGGCCTGGCTCAGAGGGTCGTCGTTTTGCGTCACACCGTAGGCAGAAAAACCCATTTTGGCGGCTACTTCCTCGCGTTTGACGTCTTGCTCGGCCTGAATGATGCGCGCCGGGTTGCCCACTGCCGTGGCGCCAGCAGGCACCGGTTTGGTAACCACGGCATTCGACCCCACCTTGGCGCCATCGCCCACGGCAAAGCCGCCCAACACCTGCGCGCCCGCCCCCACCACCACGCTGCGGCCCAGCGTGGGATGGCGTTTGGTGCCTTTGTAAAGCGAGGTGCCGCCCAGCGTCACACCCTGGTAAATGGTGCAGTCATCGCCAATTTCGGCGGTCTCTCCCACCACTACGCCCATGGCATGGTCAAAAAACACCCGTTCGCCAATTTTGGCACCAGGGTGAATTTCGATGCCGGTGAGAAAACGCCCCAGATGCGAGATGAAGCGACCGAGCCATTTGAAGCCGTGCATCCAGCAGGCATGCGCCAGCCTGTGCAGCAACACAGCATGCAAACCGGGGTAACAGGTCAACACCTCCCAGGCGCTGCGCGCCGCCGGGTCGCGCTCCAGAATGCATTGAACGTCGGATTTGAGTCTTGAAAACATGGGGGTGAGTTTATTCTTTGGAAGAAGCCTGCGGGGCCGGCAGGGGCTGCGTCTTCAACATCATTTTGGCCATGCCACGCAAAATATGAATTTCTTCCTGGGTCAGTGCCGCACGGTTGAACAGCTGGTTCAGGCGCGGCATGAGTTTTTTGGGCGAATGCGGGTCCAGGAAACCTATGTGCGTCAGCGCTTGCTCCAGGTGCGCCAGCATGCCGGCCAGTTGCGCGGCATCGGCCCGCACCGACGCCGTGGTGGCCGCCTGCACCGGGTAGGCGCCCAGTGCCACACGCCAGTCGTAGGCGATCACCTGCAGGGCGGCGCCCAGGTTGAGCGAGCCGAACCTGGGGTTACTGGGAATGCTGAGGCAGGCGTGGCAGCGGTAAACGTCTTCGTTGCGCATGCCAAAACGTTCGGAGCCGAACAAAAACGCCACCCCCGTCTGGCGGGTGTCCTGCACCTTCAGGAGTGCCTCAAAGTGCTCACGCGGTGTCACGGTGGGCGGACCGAAGTCACGCGGAGTCATGGCGGTGGCGCACAGGTGCGTCATACCGTCGAGTGCCTCGTCCAGCGTGGCCACGATGCGGGTATTTTTGAGCACGTCGGTGGCGCCACTGGCGCGCTGGATGGTTTCTTCGCGCTTGAGCACATTGGCCCAGCGCGGCGCCACCAGCACCAGGTCGTCGAAACCCATGGTTTTCATGGCGCGTGCGGCAGCGCCGACATTGCCGGCATGGCTGGTGTTGATCAGGATAAAGCGCGTCTTCATGGGAATATTGAAATGGCACAAGCCGTTAAAATAATGCCATTGTCGCTGCCCGCATCGACTTGCAGCGCCCCGCTCATTGCTCACACAGACTCAGGCACAGGCGTGCGTCTAACCACAATCGATATGAACCCATCCAACTTGCACCCCATGGTCAATGTGGCCGTGAAGGCCGCCCGCGCTGCTGGCGCCATCATCAACCGCGCTGCTTTAGACGTGGAATCGGTCCGTGTTTCACAAAAACAGGTCAACGACTTCGTCACCGAAGTGGACCAGGCCAGCGAGAAAACCATCATCGAGACCCTGCTCACCGCCTACCCCGGCCATGCCATCTGGGCCGAAGAATCAGGCCGCGTTCACGGCGCGCAAGATTCAGAATTTGTCTGGATCATCGACCCGCTGGACGGTACCACCAACTTCATCCACGGCCTGCCGATTTACTGCGTCAGCATTGCGCTGGCCGTCAGGGGCAAAGTCGAGCAAGCCGTGATTTACGACCCCAGCCGCAACGACCTGTTCACCGCCACCAAAGGGCGCGGCGCATACCAGAACAACCGGCGCCTGCGTGTGGCCAAACGCACCCGCTTGCAGGAATGCCTGATCGCCACCGGTTTTCCCTATCGACAGGAAGACGACATCAACACCTACCTGCGCCTGATGGGCGACATGATGGCGCGCACCGCCGGGCTGCGCCGACCGGGTGCTGCAGCGCTGGATCTGGCTTATGTGGCCGCAGGCTATACCGATGGCTTTTTTGAACTTGGCCTTCAGCCCTGGGACGTGGCAGCCGGCTCGCTGCTGATCACCGAGGCCGGCGGGCTGATCGGCAACTTCTCGGGCGATTCCAATTTTCTGGAGCAAAAGGAATGCATGGCGGCCAACCCGCGCATTTACGGGCAAATGGTGGCCATTCTTGGCAAATACAGCAAGTTTGCCAGTGCCGGTGACAAAGCGGCGGTGCGCACTGCCGTGGCTGAACTGAACTCGATCAAAACGCCCGACTGAAGACCAGACAGCCCTGGGACGGATTGCAGCGCTTCGCTGGCAATGACACTCCCGGAGCAGCGTCATGCCACACAGCGCTGCAAAGTGGCAATTCACGCATCGGCTACCTGCGCCTGGCGGAGCGCACGCCCGGCAATTCGGCGACCTGGCCGAGCACCTTGTGCAGGCGCCCCGAGTCGGCCACTTCAACGGTGAATGTCATCCAGGCCGTGCCCTTGATGGACTGGGTCTGAACCCCGATCACGTTCATTTTTTCCTTGGTGAAGACCTCGGAAATATCGCGCAACAAGCCTTGACGGTCTTGCGCCTGCACCGCCACATCGACCGGAAACACCGATCCGCCGTCAGCCTGGTTCAGACCCCACTCGACGTCGATCAACCGTTCACCATGGCGTGCCGCCATCTCGCGCAGATTCGGGCAGTCGGCGCGGTGCACCGTGACACCCTTGCCGCGACTGACAAAACCCCGAATGGCATCGGGCGGCGCCGGTTTGCAGCACTTGGCCATTTGCGTCATGAGTGAATCGACGCCAACCACCAGCAAGCCGCCTTTGCCCGGGTTTTTATCACCGCGCGGCTTGCGGATCAGCGGCGCATCCATGGCCTGCTGCGCGGACTCGTCCGGGCGCAGCAGGGTCTCGATGGTGCGCAATGAAAATTCATCTTTGCCCACCACCTCGAACAGCGCATCGGCCGAGGTGAAGCCCAGTTGGGAGGCCAGTTCATCGAGCTTGAGTGCGGTTCTGCCCTCTCTCTGCAGAAGCTTTTCGACGGCCTCCCGGCCCTTGGCGATGGTCTCGGCCATAGCCTGGGCATTGAACCAGGCACGCACCTTGGTACGAGCGCGGTGGCTGACCAGGTAGCCCTGCTCCGGGTTGAGCCAGTCCCGCGACGGGCCGCCTTCCCTGGCAGCGATGACTTCCACCGTTTGCCCGTTTTTCAGCGGCGTGTTGAGCGGCACCATGGCGCCATCGACGCGCGCGCCACGGCATCGGTGGCCCAGGCTGGTGTGCACGCTGTAGGCGAAGTCCACGGCGGTGGCGCCCTGCGGCAACTCGACGATGGCGGCCTCGGGCGTGAGCACGTAGATCAGGTCGTCAAATGCGCCATGCGTCTGCACGCCCGACAGGTCTCGCTCCCAGGCCAGCAACTGGCGCAACACCGCGATCTTGGCATCATAGGCACCGCTGGCCGTGACGCCGGCATAGCCCCTGGCGCCAGCTTCCTTGTAGGCCCAGTGCGCCGCCACGCCGTTTTCGGCGTGGTCGTGCATCGCCTGGGTGCGGATCTGGATCTCGCAAACCTGGCCGCCGCTGTCGCGCACCACGGTGTGCAGCGACTGGTAGCCATTGACCTTGGGTTTGGCAATGTAGTCGTCAAATTCCTCTGGCAGGGGGGTGAAATGGCTGTGCACCCAGCTCAGGGCGGCATAACAATCGGGCACACTGGCCACCATGATGCGCAGCGCGCGCACGTCATAGACCTGGTCAAAGCCCAGGTTTTTGCCGCGCATCTTCTTGATGATGCTGTAAATATGCTTGGGTCGGCCCGAGACGCTGGCGCTGATGCCGTTGTCATTCAGGTCTGCCTGCAAGCTGGCGCGCATGCGCTCCACATAAGCCTCGCGCTCGGCGCGTTTTTCATCCAGCCAACTGGCCACTTGGCGGTAGGTCTCGGGCTCCTGAAAACGAAACGCCAGGTCTTCCATTTCCCACTTGATCTCCCAAATGCCCAGTCGATTGGCCAGCGGCGCAAAGACCTGCAGCGCTTCAAGGGCAATGCCGTCGGATACTGGCAGTCTGGACGTCGCAAAAAAGCGCAGCGTCTGCAGGCGCGAGGCCAGGCGCAGCATCACGACCCGCAGGTCGCGCGAAAACGCCAACAGCATCTTGCGCACGTTCTCGGTCTGCAACGCCCCGGTTTGCAAGGTGGCACTGCTGGCATTCGTCAACGCCATCCGGGCCAGGCGTGCCTGGCGCTGCACCCGCACCAGTTTGGTGGTTTCCATGGCCAGGGCGGCAAAATTGTCGCCGAAGGCCTTGGCGATCACTTCCTGCGGGCGGTTCAGGTGGTCGCAGGCATAGACCAGATAGCTGGCCGCCTGCATGGCTTCGGAGCCGCCAATGCTGTGCAGGATGGCGGCAACCGCATCGGCATGTGCCAGAATGTTTTCGCCGGTGTCGAGCGTTTCGCTGGCCAGCAGGGGTTCGGCAAAAGCACGGGCACGCGCCAGCGCATGGGCTTGCTCGGGCAGGCTGTTGGCGGTGGCGGCCACAACTGGCAACACAGGTTTTGCACTGGTCTGGCTATCGACGTTGGCAGTTGGGCGGCTTTTCATGGGATGATGGAATCTCGTACGTCTCAGTCCAGCAAAAATGACACCACAGCCTGAACCTGGTCAGCAGCCACAAAGGTGGGGGCATGGCCGATGCCGGCCAATTCAAGCAGCTGAGCTTTGGGGCCGCGTCGGGTCATGGCGTACGCTGTCGCTGAGGAGAGCAAATCGGAATCGGCGCCGCGAACCAGCAGGGTTTGCACCGTGATCCGGTCATAGGACTGCCACAGCGAAGCCTCGCCCTGGGCAGCTGATTCGGGCGTGATCGCCTTGAAGGGTTCGGCCAGCGCCGGGTCATAGTGCAGCGTCAGGCGGCCACTGCCATCGCCCAGCGGCTTGAGCATGGGTCGGCTCAGCGCCAGCCATTGCTCAGGGGTGTGCGGGCCAAAACTGCTGGCAACTGCCCACATGGCATCTGCAGCCTGCTGCTCTGAATCAAACACGCCGGTCTTGCCCACATACTCGCCAATGCGCTGCAACGCCTGCCATTCGATGACCGGACCCACGTCGTTGAGCACCAGCCGGCGCAGCTTGGCAAAAGCTGGCACTTCTGGAAAACCTGCCACCACCATGCCGATGAGTCCGCCCATGCTGGTGCCGAGCCAGTCCAGCGTGGTGGGCTGCAACTGCTGCAGCAAGACGAGCATGTCGCCGGCATAGGTGGGCATCTGGTAGCCAGCCGGGTCTTTCAGCCAGTCACTCTTGCCACGCCCGACGATGTCCGGACAGACCACGCGCAGGCTGTGGCCCCGTTCGCAAGCCTGGCGGCACAGCGCCAGCGCCAGCACATCGAAGTCGCGCCCCTGGCGTGTCAGGCCATGCACGCACAGCACCACATGGCCGCTGTCGGGACGACCCCACTGCCAGTACGCCATGCGGTGGCCGCCTTGTGGATCGGGGCAATTGACAAATTCAAGGCTGGGTTCAAGCATGGCGAGGATCGTATTCAGAAATGGATGCCGGACAATCACCGGGTGGCAGATGTCCGTGATGTCCAGGCGGCAGAGTGCAGCATCCTAATGCAAACCCGGCGCCATCTCATGCCGGGCTCGAAGGATTCAATTATTTTTTTGGGAGAAATATGCGTTGCAGATGGGCACACACAAGACCGATCTGGGCATCATGGAAGCCGACACCATCCGCATGCGGACCACGGCGCGTGGCCTCAAACCATTTGTCATGACCAATTTGAAGACCCAGGCCGGATTGCAGCAGATCGTCTCTTTCATCGAGAGCCAAGGCATGCTCGTTGCGTCTTGAGCCGGCAACAAGGCCAAACCGCCACGTGCAAGCTTTTATTTCAACTGAACTGAGCCCGACACATTCACACTGACATTGCTCAAACCGGCCTCCAGCGGCATCGGGGCCTCTTCGGCCATGGTCCTGGCACCGGCGGCCATCATGTAAGGGCGCACCGGGCCGATCTGGTTGGTGTTGACATTGATCTCACCCAATGTATAGCCGTCAAAGCCAAAGCTCTTGGCTATCATGGAAGCGCTTTTCTGGAACTGCTCGATGGCCTGGCTTTGCGCCTGCGCCTGCGCTTGCTGGCGCAGTTGCGTGCTCAGGCCAAAGTTGACGCTGGTCACCGTCAGGCTCTGCATTTGGCCGGCGGTCTGGCTGATGCGCACAAAATCATTGCCCTGCAATACCAGTTCGGCTGTGCCCTGCCAGCCGACCAGTTTGCCATTGCGGTCATGCCGCGGAGATAGGCCAAAGCGGCCACTGCTGACGCTCATCGAGGGGCTCTGCGCTTGTGGCCTGGCCACTGACAAGGCCGCATCCAGGGCGGTTTTGAGCTGACTTTGCACCTCTTGCGCATTGACGCCTTCACGCTGGGTGCTCAGGGTCAAAGTCAACTCATCCTGTGGTACCTGGACCGTGGCGCTGGCAGACAAGCTCACGCGCTGGCTTGGCAGGGGCGGCGCAATGGATTGCGAAAAGGCGGCGCTGGCGCCGCTCACGCATGCGCTGATGGCGATCATCTGTATCCATTTATTCATGTTCAACTCCAGCTGGACGGGGTGTCGGTCATTGGCAAAGAAATTTGTAACAGCATGTCACTATGGCAAAAAAATCCCGAAATCTCAATGTTGAACACGCAAAATCACGCTTGTTACAAATTCAACTGGAACGTAGTATGACCACAAACACTGAACGTGTTGACAAAATATTGGTCGTTGACGACGACGCCCGCATTCGCGACCTGTTGCGACGCTACCTCTCGCAAGAGGGATTCGAGGTGCTGCAAGCCGAAGACGGCAAGGCGCTGACCCGCGTCCTGTTGCGCGAACCGGTCGATCTGATCGTGCTCGACCTGATGATGCCGGGCGAGGACGGTCTGTCCATTTGCCGTCGCTTGCGCGGCGCCAACGACCGCACACCCATCATCATGCTCACCGCCAAGGGCGAGGACATCGACCGCATCGTCGGCCTGGAGGTGGGCGCAGACGACTACCTCGCCAAGCCGTTCAATCCGCGCGAGTTGCTGGCGCGCATCAACGCGGTGCTGCGTCGGCGCCCACCGATGGAAGTGCCCGGGGCGCCATCCGCTGACAACGCAACCGTGACTTTTGGCCCCTTCAGCTTCGATCTCGGCGCCCGCATCCTGCGCAGGGGCAATGAGGAACTCAGCCTGACCACCGGTGAGTTCGCCATGCTCAAGGCCCTGGTGCGTCACCCGCGCCAGCCGCTGTCGCGCGAAAAACTGGCCCAACTGGCCCGTGGCCGCGATTTCGAACCGTTCGATCGCAGTCTTGACGTGCAGGTCTCGCGCCTGCGCAAACTCATCGAGGACGATGCCACGGCGCCACGCTACATCCAGACCGTCTGGGGTGTCGGCTACGTTTTTGTGCCCGATGGCAACTAAACTCCGTCTGAGCCTGTTCTGGCGAACTTTCATCCTGCTGGCATTGCTGTTGCTGGGCAGCGTGCTGGCCTGGACCGAAACCCTGCACGAGCTTGAAGCCGAACCGCGTGCCATGCAGACCGGGCGCCAAATTGCGTCGTTGGTCAATCTTAGCCGGGCGGCGGTAATGCACACCGACAGCATCACCCAGGTCTCGCTCTTCAAGACCATGAAAGACCAGGAACATGTGGTGATCGTGCCGCGCGAACCGCATGACGTGATTCAGCCGATCCAGGAAGAAGAGCTTAACCACTACATGGCCAAGGAACTCAGAAATCGGCTCGGACCTGACACGCTGGTGGCCGAACAGGTCAATGGGGTGCACGGTCTGTGGATTGGCTTTGACATCAACAAGGACCACTTCTGGCTGCAAATGGACCGATCCCGCTTTGACCAGCCCGAGGCCAAGACCTGGCTGGTCTGGCTGACCACCGCCACGGTTTTGTCACTGCTGGGCGCGGCCTGGATGGCCCGGTTGATCAACCGTCCCCTGAAAGACCTCTCTTATGCGGCCAAGCGGGTGCGCGAAGGCGACTTCGAGGCCAGCAAGCTCGATGAATCCGTCAGCACCAACGAGATTCGGGCGGTGAATGTCGGATTCAACCGCATGACCCACAAACTGGCACGCATCGAGGAAGAACGGGCGGTGATGCTGGCCGGCATATCGCACGACCTGCGCACGCCGCTGGCGCGCTTGCGGCTGGAAATCGAGCTCAGTGTCAGCGACACTACTGCGCGCGAGCACATGTCCAACGACATTGCGCAACTTGATGCCATCATCAACAAGTTCCTCGATTACGCCCGGCCCGACCGCATCAGGTTGACGCCAGTCGAACTCAACCAGACTCTGGATCGATGCCTGGAAACGATGCGCAAACGCCCAGAGATCGACCTCAAGGTGGACCTTGAACCCAATCTGATGGTCAAGGCTGATGCGGTGGAACTGCAGCGCGTCATCACCAACCTGATTGAGAACGCTGCGCGTTATGCGCGCTCGCCAGAGTCTGGCGTTGCCCGGGTTGAAATCACTGCCAGCAAGATGGATACCACTTTGGTATTGCGTGTGCGTGACCACGGTCCGGGCGTTCCTGCTGACCAGCTCAAGCAATTGACCACGCCATTTTTTCGGGGTGAAACCGCGCGCACCGCCGCCAATGGCACCGGTCTGGGACTGGCCATCGTGCAAAAGATTGTGTCGCGCATGGGCGGCTCACTTGTACTCAGCAACGCCAGCGGCGGTGGCTTGTGCGTCAACATCCGATTGCAGCGGGCTGACATCGGCTGATCAGGCCTGCATCGACCCAGGCCGTCAACGTGGCCGGTGGTTGTTGAAGTTTTTCACCGGTTTTTGCCCCGTGACACGCGGTGGCATGCCGGTGTGCTGGGTCAGCAACTGGCCCGGTCTGGGCATTTTGACCGTTGCCTTGCTTGAATTCTTGCGCCGCGCGCTGGTGTAACTGCCATCAAGCATGGGCTGAAACGTCGGGATCAAATGGTGCTTGCCATTGCCGATCAGATCGGCGCGGCCCATGGCCTTGAGTGCCTCGCGCAACAGCGGCCAGTTGTTAGGGTCATGGTAGCGTAAAAACGCTTTGTGCAGACGTCGCCGCTTTTCGCCACGCACCACGTCGACTCTTTCAGCAC
>JBBINL010000071.1:0-12398 GCA_037443905.1 Burkholderiales bacterium
TGCGCTCGGTCGAGCCCATCGAGGTGCCGCCGTATTTGTGAACAATCAGGGACATGAGAGAGATGGTTACGTTACAAAAGCTGCGGATTGTACCAATCAAGGGTTTTCCCGAGCCTGACACATTCGCCGTGTCCCACCTTCAGCCGCAACTGATGGCCGCGTGTTCGACAGACGGCAATTTGCGCCATCAGCTCCTCGAGTTGTGCCGTACTGGGGGTGGCCTGATGCACGGTCAATAGCCAATGGCGCAACATATTGGCGAGCCGGGGCTGGCTCAGGGTCTGCAAGGCTTTGATGTCAGGTGGCACGCCAATACGCAGCAGGTCATCGGCGGCGATCTCGTCGAGCAAGGCTTGTGCCTGAGCCGCATGGCGACTGCTGCGGGCAAAAGTATCCCGAAACTGCGGAAAACAGGCCTGCAACGCAGGCAGCACACGGGCGCGGATGCGGTTGCGGGTAAAGCGTTCATCGATGTTGCTGGGATCCTCGATGAAGACGGCACCCTGCGCTTGCAGCCAGGTTCTGATGTCGTGGCTGCTCACCTGCAGCCAAGGGCGGCAATAGGTCAGGCCGTCGCGCTGCCACCGGGCAGCCATGGCGCTGATGCCGGGCAGCCCGGCACCCCGGCTCAGGGCTAACAGCAGGGTCTCGATCTGATCGTCGGCATGCTGGGCAATGGCGATGGTCTGAATCGCCCATGGCGCCTGTGCATCCTGCGCCAGCGACGCAAAAGCCTGGTAGCGAGCGTGCCGTGCTGCGGCTTCAGGGCTTTGTCCCGGTGCGTGACGGGCATCGACTTTTTGTACCAACAGAGGAACATCAAGTGCCGCACAGACGGCACGGCAATGGCGCTCGAAGTCATCCGCCACCGCTTGCAAGCCGTGGTGCACATGCACAGCCATCACCTGGCCCGGCCATTGGCGCGCGCAGGCAAGGAGCAACGCGGTTGAATCGGCACCGCCGCTGAACGCCACGGCGAGCGGCAAGACCGGCTCAAAAGCGGCCATGGCCTGCTCAATGGAGCGTGTCATGGCAAGGCAAACGGGTTGACCGGGTTATTTGCCCGTGGTTTTGGTGTCGGTGAAGCGGCCATAGCTTTGCAGCCGCTCGTAACGCCGCTCCAGCAACTCTTTCACCTTGAGGTCGCTGACCTGACGGTATGCATCGGTCAAGGCACGCTTCAGGAAAGCGGCCATTTGCTTGGGGTCGCGGTGCGCGCCCCCGACCGGCTCGTTGACAATCTTGTCGATCACGCCCAGCGCCTTGAGACGGTGCGCGGTAATGCCCAAGGCGTCCGCGGCTTCCTGCGCCTTGTCTGCGGTTTTCCACAAAATGGAGGCGCAGCCTTCGGGGCTGATCACCGAGTAAATTGAATACTGCAGCATCAGCATTTGATCGCCCACTGAAATTGCCAGCGCGCCTCCGGAGCCACCCTCGCCGATGATGGTGACGATGATCGGCACTTCGATCTGTGCCATCTCGTAGATGTTGCGGCCAATGGCTTCGGCCTGACCGCGCTCCTCGGCATCAATGCCGGGGTAGGCGCCAGGGGTGTCGACAAAGGTGAACACCGGCAGCCTGAATTTTTCGGCGGTTTTCATCAGTCGCAGGGCCTTGCGATAGCCCTCGGGTTTGCTCATGCCAAAGTTGCGGCTGGCGCGCTCGCGCGTGTCGCGGCCTTTTTGCTGGCCAATCACCATGCACGGCATGCCATTGAAACGCGCCAGGCCGCCGACAATGCTGAGGTCGTCGGCAAAGTGGCGGTCACCGTGCAATTCGACAAAATGGGTGAACAATTCGTTCACGTAGTCCATGGTATACGGGCGCTCGGCATGGCGCGCAATCTTGGTGATTTGCCACGGCGTCAGATCGCTGTAGATGTCTTTGGTCAGTTGCAGGCTTTTTTTGGCCAACTGGGTGATTTCTGTCGAGATGTCGACGGCCGACTCGCTCTGCACATAGCGCAGTTCTTCAATCTTGTTTTCCAGCTCGGCAATCGGGCTCTCGAAATCGAGGAATGTACTTTTAGGCATCATGGCTCCTTCATCAGTTGGGGCCAGAACTCAGGGTCTGACCCGCAAGGCATCATTCAAGCTGGGGTCGGAGCGAAATTACTTGGTAATTTTCGATCTGACCCGCAAGGTTTCAGGTTGTCAGTATTCAACCGGCACCGGATCCAACGACCGCCAAATATACCAAGTTGCCACGGTGCGGTACGGCGCCCAGGCCTGCGCCACCTCGCGTGCGTCGCTGCGGCTGACGGCTTCGCCCGAAAAATAGCTTTTGCTGATGCCTTTGATCAGCCCGACATCGTCGAGCGGCAAGACATTGGGACGCATCAAGTGAAAAATCAGGAACATTTCTGCCGTCCAGCGGCCTATGCCCCTGATGGCCACCAGTTCGTCGATGATGGCCTCGTCATCCATGGTCTCCCAGGCATCCGCATGCACCGCGCCATTGTCAAAGTGCAGTGCCAGGTCGACCATATATTCAACCTTGCGCGCGCTCAGGCCCGCTGCGCGCATGTCGTCGATCTTGAGTCTGAGCACCTGTGCCGGGCACATCTGACCGGGCAATTTGGCAAAGCGGTCCCACACGGTTTGCGCGGCCTTGACAGAGATTTGCTGGCCAACCACGCTGCGTGCCAGGGTGGCAAAGGCATCACCCCGGCTTTGCAGGCATGCCTGGCCAAACCGCGGGATGAGCCGCTTCATGACACGGTCTTTCCTGACCAGGTGCTTGCAGGCATCCTGCCAGTAAGGCGGCGTCGCCACATTTTCTGTTGCAGTCATCACGCCAGCACCCTCATTTGGCAACTTCCCAGCTGGTGCCACTGGCAGAATCCTTGAGCACGATGCCCATGGCCAGCAGTTCCTGGCGAATGCTGTCGGCTTCGCCAAAATTTTTGGCCGCCTTGGCTGCGGCGCGCTCGGCAATGCGCCGGGCAATGTCCTCTTGGCTGACGCCAGCGCCCGATTGCAAAAACGCCAGCGGGTCTTGCTGCAGCAGCCCGAGACATCCGCCCAAGGCCTTGAGCAGCCCCGCCAGCACCGCGGAGCGGGTGCGGTTGACCTCGCTGGCCAGATCGAACAACACGGCCACAGCTTCGGGCGTGCCGAAGTCCTCGTCCATCGCCGCCTTGAAACGCGCGGCAAAAGGTTCGGCCCAATCGATCACCGCCAGCATGGGCGTCACCAAAGCCAGCGCCGTGTAGAGGCGCTTGAGCGACTGGCGGGCGTCCTCCAGATGCACATCGCTGTAGTTCAGGGCGCTGCGGTAATGCGCGCGCACAATGAAAAAGCGCAGCGTTTCGGCGTCGAAGCGCTCCAGGATTTCGCGGATGGTGAAAAAATTGCCCAGACTTTTGGACATTTTCTCGTTGTCTCGCGTGACAAAGCCGTTGTGCATCCAGCAGCGCGCCAGTGGCAGGCCGTTCACACCCTCGCTTTGGGCGATTTCGTTTTCGTGGTGGGGAAACTGCAGGTCGGCACCACCGCCGTGAATATCCACCGTCTGGCCCAGCAACTCGCCGCACATGGCCGAGCACTCGATGTGCCAGCCCGGCCGTCCCGCGCCATACACGCTGTCCCATTTGGCGTCGGCCGGTTCAGCAGTTTTGGCAGATTTCCACAGCACAAAATCGAGCGGATCGGTTTTGCCGTCATCCACCGCCACGCGCTCGCCGGCACGCAATTCGTCAAGCGATTTGCCGCTGAGCTTGCCGTAGCCATCAAACTTGCGCACCGCAAAATTCACGTCGCCATCGCCACTCTGGTAGGCCAGGCCCTTGTCTTGCAACTGGCCAATGAGTTTGAGCATGGACGGCACGTAATCGGTGGCACGAGGCTCATAGGTGGGGCGTTCGATGCCCAGCGCATCGGCGTCCTGATGCAGGGCAGCAACCATGCGGTCGGTCAGTGCACGAATGGATTCGCCGTTTTCAAGTGCGCGTTTGATGATTTTGTCGTCAATATCGGTCACGTTGCGCACATAAGTCACCTGGTAGCCGCTGCTTTTGAGCCAACGCTGCACCACGTCAAAAGCCACCATGGCCCGCGCATGACCCAGATGGCACAGGTCATAAACGGTCATGCCGCACACGTACATGCGCACGTGACCAGGCTCCAGCGGCGTAAAGGGTTCAAGAACACGAGACATCGTATTGTAAATGCGCAAACTCATGGGTCGTTCAAATCCAATAGAAAAACCAAAACCGAGCCAGACGGGGGCGAAAACCTGCGCTAGAGCCAGGGTGTCCAGCGGCCGGTCAACACGTCAAAAAACGCACCCTCAGCTACAATTCTTGTCAGTATAAGGCCCTGACTGACCCGCTGGCGGGCCAGGCAAGCCTACACCATCCGCCCCATCAATCCATGCAACACACCCTTTCTGCCTTCTACCGATCCCTGCGCTGGCTCGTCATGCTGGCAGCGTTGACGGCACTGTCGAGCCAGGCTGATGAATTCTCGGATGCCAGCCAGCTGGTGCGCAGCAACAGGCATGCCGAAGCCCTGGTCATGGTGGACAGTTTCCTGGTCAGCAAACCGGCTGATCCGCGAATGCGCTTTCTCAAAGGTGTGATCCAGCGCCATCTGGACCAGCAGGACGAGGCCATCGCCACCTTCACCAGCCTCACCCAGGACTACCCTGAACTGGCCGAGCCTTACAACAACCTGGCCGTACTGCACGCGGCGCAGGGCCAGTATGAAAAAGCGCGCGCAGCGCTCGACATGGCCATCCGAAACAACCCCGGCTACGCCACGGCCTATGAAAACCTGGGTGATGTCTATGCCCGTCTGGCCAGCCAGGCCTATGACAAAGCCCTGCAACTCGACAGCGGCAACAGTTCGATAGCGCCCAAACTGGCTCACACCCTGCAAATCTTCCAAGCCGGCCCGGGCCAGATTCCGGTCAAACCGTAGTCACGCTGGCCGCTCACCTGGCAAACCAGTGCTGCCCCATTTTCTCAAGGAGACTTTTGATGATTTTCAAGCCATTAGGCGTACTGGCACGCACCACGCTGGTCGCCACGGCGCTGTTTTGCGCTGCCAGTTTGACCAGTGCACAAACCGCGCCCCAGGTCAAATTTGCCACCTCGGCGGGTGACTTTGTTGTCGAGTTGTATCCCGACAAAGCACCCAAAACGGTCGCGAATTTTTTGCAATACGTCAGAGACAAGCACTACGACGGCACGATTTTTCACCGTGTCATCAACAACTTCATGGTCCAGGGCGGCGGTTTCGATGCCAACTTCCAGCAAAAGCCCACCCGGCCACCGGTGGCGCACGAAGGCCGGCAAGCCATGGAAAAAGGTTTGCGCAACACCACTGGCACACTGGCGATGGCACGCACTTCCGACCCGCAGTCGGCCACGGCGCAATTCTTCATCAACGTCAAGACCAATGGCTTCCTTGACCCCGTTGGCATTCCCCCCGGTGACCCGGTGCCGCGTTTTGAATTTCAGGGCCAGGTTTATACCGACATACCCCGTGCCGACCTGCTCAACTCACCCCGCCTGTTTGGCTACACTGTGTTTGGTAAAGTCATCACGGGTATGGACGTGATCGACAAAATCAAGGCCACGCCCACCGGCCCCGGTGGCCCGTTTGGTTCCGACGTTCCCAAAACCCCCATTGTTATCAACTCTGCAACCCTGGTGAAATAAATCATGAGCAACCCCCAAGTCGAACTCCACGTCAAAAACTACGGCACCATCACGCTCGAACTCGATGCTGACAAAGCGCCCAAATGTACTGCGAACTTTCTGGCCTACGTGAACAAGGGCCATTACAACAACACCATTTTTCACCGCGTGATTCCCGGATTCATGGTGCAAGGTGGCGGCATGGAGCCCGGCATGATGCAAAAAGCCTGCGACGCGCCAATCACCAACGAGGCCAACAACGGCCTGAAAAACGTCAAATACAGTGTGGCCATGGCCCGCACCAGCGACCCGCACTCGGCCACGGCCCAGTTTTTCATCAACGTGGCTGACAACGACTTCCTGAACCATACCGCGCCCAGCGCCCAGGGCTGGGGCTACGCCGTGTTCGGCAAAGTGGTGGCTGGCACCGATGTGGTGGACAAGATCAAGGCGATCAAAACCGGCCGCAGGGGCTACCATGATGACGTGCCGCTGGAAGACGTGGTGATCGAAAAAGCCGTCGCGCTATAAAGCCAGGGGATTCACGTGCCCCCAAGTGCGCCATTGCTGATCGCACCAGCCCATTGGCGCACGCTGGAGTTCATCTCCGATCTGCACCTGCAGGCCAGCCAGCGCGCCACCATGGCCGCCTGGCAGCGCTACATGGCGGACACGTCGGCCGATGCGCTGTTCATTCTGGGCGACCTGTTCGAGGTCTGGGTGGGTGACGACATCACGCAGGCCCCGAGCGACCCTGACGGTGCTTTTGCTTTGCAGTGCCAGCAGGTGATGAACGCCACATCCCGGCGCCTGCCGGTGTATTTCATGCATGGCAACCGCGACTTTTTGCTCGGTGACGACTATGCCAGGGGTTGCGGCATGACGCTGCTGGCCGACCCGACCGTGCTTGACTTCGATGGCCGGCGCTGGTTGCTGTCGCATGGCGACGCGCTTTGCCTGGACGATCTGAATTATCAGAAATTCAGGTTGCAAGTGCGTGAGCCGGCGTGGCAGCAAGCCATTTTGGCCAAACCCCTGGCCGAACGCCAGGCCCTGGCGCGCCAGTTGCGAGCCCAAAGCGCGCAACGCCAAGGCAGTGACGCCAGTGTTGCTGATGTGGACGCCGCCGAAGCCATGGCCTGGCTACGGGCGGGCAAGGCCAGCACCCTGATCCACGGTCACACCCATCTGCCCAAAGACCATGTGCTCGATGCCGGCACGCTGCCTGTACTGAGACGGTTGGTGCTGAGCGACTGGGACGCTTGCGCCCAGCCATCCCGGCTGGAAGTGCTGCAGTTGCAAGCTGGCCAGGCCCCGCAGCGTGTGGTGCTGGCTGCCGGCGCCTGAGGTCTCAGGGCTTCAACAACACCTTGAGCGCATTTTGCAGGCGGCGTACCTGCGCGGCGTCAAACGCCGATGCCAGCACCGTGGCGGTGTCCTGCGCCCAGGTTTGCGCCGGTGCCAGGTCGTTGCGCCTGGTCAGCAACTGCAACTGGTACATGCGCCGCGCGCTAATCTGTTCGGCTGGCGTTGGCAGTTCGGCCGCCATTTCAAGCCGCAACAGTGCCGTGGCGGCCTCTCCCATGGCGGGTTGAGACAGCGCCTTGACCCAACAGCCGCGCATTGCCGGGTTGACCCGGCTGCCCAGTTCCTGCACCGTGGGCACCTGCTCGGGGTCACGCGCCTCCCAGGCTGCCAGCAAATGCGTCAGGGCCTCGCCATGCGCCTGGGCTGCCAGCTTGCGCAGCGCCGCCTGGGCCTGCTCCAGCGCGTCACGCTGGGCTCTGAAAGCTGCGTCGCCCAGACGAGGCGAGTCCGGGCGTTCGCCACGCGGGCCACCACGTTCGTTCATGCGACCTGCTGTGCGCGCATCACGCCCGCCGTCGCGGCCGCCGTCGCGCCCGCCTGGCCGACCGACATCCTTGCGGTCACCCAACTTGCCACCGCGGCCCATGGCAGCGGGCTCTGCTTTTTTCATGCCGGGGCGGTCATCACCGCGCATGGCAATCACGCGCTTGGGCTGGGTCACCGGCTTGACCGGTTCAGCCACCTGCGCAAGCGCTGCAGCCTCGGTAGCCGCACTTTCGGCGGCCGCCACTTCGGGTTTTTCTGCAGCCTGGTCAGCCGCTGGCACAACTGGCGAATTTTCCGGCTGGGCAGGCGGTGTGATTTCCTCGGCAGGGCCGGCAGCGGCCACCGCCGCTCGCGCCAGAGCCTGACCCGATAGCGCGGCTTCCAGAGCAGCCATGGCGCTGCGGATCGCCTGTGCATCGCCTGAAGCGTTGGCCGCCTGCAGCGCTTTGGAGGCCTCCAGCACGGAGCGGTCGCGCTCGCTCAAGGCGCTTTGCGCTTTTTCGCGCTCGGCAGTTTTGCGGTTGAAGGCGTCGTCGATCGGCTTGCGGAACGCGTCCCACAGTTTTTGCTCCTGACGGCGGTCGATCGGCACCCGGTGCGCCTCAGCCTGCCAACGCTGCTGCAACGCCTTGACGGCATCGATGCGCAGCATGGTCTCGGTGCCCAAGGCCCTGGCCTCGTCAATCATGGCGTGGCGCGCCTGCAGACTCTGCTTTTGCAGGGTTTCCAGCGGCTCGGCGGCATGATCTATGGCGGCTTTCCAGAGCGGCTGCAACTCTGCAAACATTTTTTCGCCGACATGGCCGGACTCGCGCCAGCGTTCGCCAAACTGGTGCAGCATGCGACTGAAGCCTTTCCAGTCGTTGTCCAGCGCCACCCGGTTGGCTTCGGCCCAGGCTTTGACTTCTTCGATCAGCGCCAGCCGCTGCGCGCGGTGTTCGGCCGACTCGGCCTTGATTTTTTCGAGCCAGGCTGCCACCACCTTGTGGGCTTCGTTGCAGGCTTCGTCAAAACGTTTCCACAGGGCGTGATTGGGCACGCCGCCCTGGTCGGTCAGCTTCCACTGCTCGCGCAACTGGCGCAACTGGTCCTGCATCTTGCGGCCGCCGATGGCCTGGCCCTCGGGACGCTTGAGCAGCGCCTCGACCTTGGCCACCAGTTCTTCACGCAACTGGTCGGCACGCCAGCGTTGCCAGCCCTCCAGTTCACCCGCAGCCACCAGCGCCGCATGCGCCTGCGTTTCGAGTTTGTCGTCAATCAGGCGGCTGTTGTCCTTGAGCGCCTGGCGCAGGGCGTTGGCGGCCCCGGTGCTGGCCTTGCCATGGCCCTGCTCCATTTCATGTTCCAGCTTGGCCAATGCCTCTGCCACACAAGCCGTGGCCCTGGCGCGAATCTCGGGGTCCACCTTGGGCTTGGGCGCTGCCACGGCCGGCTCCAGCGGCACACCTCGCGCCAGGCGCAGTTCATCGGCCCAGATCGTCACCTTGGGCAGCGGCGCCGTGGCATCTTGCGCAGCGGCCAAGGTGAGTGCCAGGGCGTCCTGAAAAGCCTGCCAGACCAGCTGCAACTGGGCCTGGGAATCTTTCAACTGCGACACAAAACGCAGATCGACGCTCGACCAATTGGAATCGGCCATCAGTTCTTGCGCCTCGGCCTGCCAGTGGGCCACATCCATGGCCAGGGCTTCCTGGGCCGCCTGGGCATCAGTCCAGGGTTTGGTGGACAACACCTCGATGCGTTGCGCCAGCAGCACCGCCGCCTCGCGCTGCACCTGCACCCGGTGCTGCACATCCTCGATGGCGCGCACGCGCTCGACCAGTTGCGCTTTCAGTCCTGCCAGCGGCTCCTTGCTCAGCGGCGCACCGGCTTTGGCGGCATCCCGCTGCCAGGCCAGGGCATCGGCCAGGTTCAGTTTGGCCAGCGCAAGCAGCGCCTGGGCCTTGTCGGCCCACTCCAGCGCGATGGTGGCCTGCGCTTTGCTGCGCTTGATCTCATCGAGCTTCTCGCGCAGCAATTTGGCAGCGCCTTTGTCCTTGCCACTGAGTTCCTTGAATACCTGCTGCAGTTGCTCGGTACCCGGGTTGCTGGCCAGCCACTCGCGGATGCAGGCCATGCGCTCGCCCGAGGTCTGCGCCGAAAATGCGCCATGCGTCAGCGCATCAAGCGGATGGGCTTCAGGTGTTTTGGCACCTGTGGCAGCAGCGTCAGGGGTGGCGGCGGCTTGGGTTGGGTTGGAAAAAGGAAACATCGACATCGCGCTCTAGATAGAGTAAGTGCCCGCTGCAGGGCAACGGGAATAAAGAGGTATTTTCGCCGGGTTTTGGTGCCTGCCAAAAAAACATTTGGTCGATGGCTGGCGCGACCAATACCGGCATTCAACCGAAGCAGAACACAATTTTATTAGAATATAGAATCTATTTGATATGGTTGACTTGTTATATCCAGTACCCCTAGAATCCGCCTGCTCTTGACAAAATCAAGGGATAACCCTAACTCGCTGCCGACCCCCGGCATCATCAAATCTCTGCACACCAAGCAAGAAACCGCAGGATCTTGATAGCGTAACAACCCATGCCTGGGTCTCTGAGGCACTCTTGAAGCCAGTCTTCAGTCTGCATCGGCCCTCGCGCAAGAAGGAGAAGCTATGACAGCGTCTAACACCATGAGTACCCGTCTGAGGCCAGCGCTAGCGGCCATGACCAGGGGCTTTTTTCAGATCACCCACAACAGTTTTGCCCTGATCGGGCTGGCTGTTTTATTTGCCTTGATGGCTTTGGTGGCACGCCCGGAGTTGCGCCAGGTAGGCGAAATCAAGCTGTTGGCCTGGTTGCAGGAGCGCCAGCAGGAAGTGAGCAGCGTGGTCAGCGACCTGGTTGCCAGCGACCTGGTTGCCAGCGACCAGCCCACCGCCAGTGACCGCGCTACAGCGGCCGACCCCAAGGAGTTGCCCAGGCAGCAAGCAGCCGTGGCTTATTGGCTGAGCAAGAAATACCGCGTGGCTCCTGAGCCCATCAGCGCACTGGTGGCGGAGGCCTACACCGTGGGTACGCGCGTCAAGCTCGACCCCACGCTGATCCTGGCCGTGATGGCCATCGAGTCGGGCTTTAACCCGTTTGCCCAAAGCAGTGTCGGCGCACAGGGCCTGATGCAGGTCATGACCAAAATCCACAGCGACAAGTACCAGAGCTTTGGCGGCCAGTTTGCCGCCTTCGATCCGCTGGCCAACCTTCATGTGGGCGTGAAAGTGCTCAGCGACTGCATACGCATGGCGGGCTCGGTTGAAGGCGGGCTCAAATACTACGTGGGAGCAGCCAACCTGGAAACCGACAACGGATACGCATCCAAGGTGATGTCCGAGTACGCCCGCCTGCAAAGCGTGGCACAGGGCAAATCAATCCCGTTGCAGACCCCACCTCCACCGACAGTCACCAAGGCGCCTGAACCTGAAGCGCCCGCCACACCCGACAAAGCATCCACCCTGGCCATGGGCTGATGGCGTCAGCTAAAATCCGGGAGCACGCAACTGGCGATAGGCATCACCCCAACCAGGGCGTGATGCCGAAGTGGAAGCACCACGGGGGAGCGTACCGCAAGACCTGCGACGGTTTTGTGATCAGCCGTTCGCCTGGGCACATTCACTCAAGCCCACGTCATGAAGGACTGCCATGTTCAACCGTAATATTCTCATTGAGCAAACCGACCCTGAACTGTTTGCCGCCATCCAAGCTGAAAACCGGCGCCAGCAAGATCACATCGAGCTGATTGCCAGCGAAAACTACGCCTCGCCCGCCGTCATGGCCGCGCAGGGAACGCAATTGACCAACAAATACGCCGAAGGCTACCCCGGCAAACGCTACTACGGCGGCTGCGAATTTGTCGACGTTGCTGAACAGCTCGCCATCGACCGCGTCAAGCAGATTTTTGGTGCCGAGGCTGCCAACGTGCAGCCGCACTGCGGCGCCAGCGCCAACGAAGCGGTATTTCTGGCGTTCTTGAAGCCCGGCGACACCATCATGGGCATGAGTCTGGCCGAAGGCGGCCACCTGACCCATGGCATGGCGCTGAACATGAGCGGCAAGTGGTTCAACGTCGTGAGCTATGGACTGGACGCCAATGAGGCCATCGACTACGACGCGATGGAACGCAAGGCGCATGAACACAAGCCAAAACTGATCATCGCCGGTGCCAGTGCTTACTCTTTAGCTATTGATTTTGAACGCTTTGCGAAGGTGGCGAAAGACGTTGGCGCGATTTTCATGGTGGACATGGCGCATTACGCCGGTCTGGTTGCCGCCGGTGTCTACCCCAACCCGGTACCGCACGCCGACATCGTCACCAGCACCACGCACAAGAGCCTGCGCGGTCCGCGCGGCGGCATCATCCTGATGAAAGCACAGCACGAAAAAGCCATCAACAGCGCCATCTTCCCTGGTTTGCAGGGCGGCCCGTTGATGCACGTGATTGCGGCCAAGGCCGTGGCTTTCAAGGAAGCGCTGCAACCCGAATTCAAGGTCTACCAGCAACAAGTGGTCACCAACGCCCGCATCGTCGCCGAGACGCTCGCCGCGCGCGGCTTGCGCATCGTCAGCGGTCGCACCGAATCGCACGTGATGCTGGTCGACCTGCGCTCCAAGCACATTACCGGCAAGGAGGCCGAAGCCGTGCTGGGTGCGGCCCACATGACGATCAACAAGAACGCGATCCCCAACGACCCCGAAAAACCGATGGTCACCAGCGGCGTGCGGGTCGGCACCCCGGCCATGACGACGCGCGGTTTCAAGGACGAAGAAGCGCGCCTGACCGCCAATTTGATCGCCGACGTGCTGGACAATCCGCGCGACGAGGCCAACATTGCCGCTGTGCGCGCCAAGGTCCATGCGCTGACCACGCGCTTTCCGGT
>JBBINL010000072.1:0-12359 GCA_037443905.1 Burkholderiales bacterium
CAAACGCGAGCTCCTGGTATTTGTCACGCCGCGGATCATTGAAGACAAGACGGTCAGATAAGCTGAATCGAGATATGGTTAAGGGAATACAAGTATGAAGTTCATCCAATATATGGCGGCTCTTGGGCTGACATTGGCTTTGGCCGCTTGTGGCGGGGGCGGGGGCAGTGCTCTGCTGACACCATTGGCCCTCGACATTTATCTGAAAGACTGTATTGCGGGAGATCAGATTAAGGTGACGGTCACTGCACCAGGATTAACCAAGTCAGTTTTCTTTACTGTACCGGCTCCATAATGGGCTTGCGTGACATTCACCCGGTTTCAATTGATCTCCCTCATCGGTCTGCCCGGCTCAGGCAAATCCACCGTCGGGCGGCAGCTCGCCCGTCGCCTGCAAATCCCGTTTTTTGACTCCGATCATGTGATCGAGCAGCACCTGGGCTGTTCGATTCGCGAATATTTCGAGCGCGAGGGCGAAGACCGCTTCCGCGATCTTGAGGCCACGGTCATTGACGAACTCACGCAAAAGCCCGAGGGCGTGATATCCACCGGCGGCGGCGTGGTGTTGCGGCCCGAAAACCGGCAACGCCTGCACAGCCGCACCAAGGTGATTTATCTCAATTCATCGCCCGCCGAGTTGTTTCGCCGCCTGCGCCACGACAAGAACCGGCCACTGCTGCAAGTGGCCGACCCGCTGCATCGCCTGCGCGACCTGCACGCCCAGCGCGACCCGTTGTACCGCGAAACCGCGCACTTTCAGATCGAGACCGGCCGCCCCTCGGTGGCAGCGCTGGTCAACATGATCATGATGCAGCTTGAACTGTCTGGTGCAAGCGTGTCGTGATGCTGGTCTTTGATTTCTTGCTTATGCATCCATCTTCTCAAAGTGTGGAGCCTCTTCAATTCCCTGGGCGATTCAGCATTAAAAGCTGGATTCCGAGGATGCGGGCTTGATGATGCAGCCTTTGGATGTGCGGGTGATCAACCCATTGGCGCAGAAGGCCGCCTAAACTCGAAGCCATGAACACATCCGACCTCCAGATTGTGGCCATCGACCTGGCCGAGCGCAGCTACCACATCGCCATCCGTGGCTCGCTGTTTGACAACCCGCTGAGCTACGCCGAGTTGCCCGCGGCGCACAGCGTCTTGATTGTGACCAACACCACGGTGGGGCCCTTGTATGCCGAGCGGTTGCAGCGGGCGCTGGCGGGCAAATACCCGCAGGTGTACACCGTGGTGCTGCCCGATGGCGAGGTGCACAAAACCTGGGACAAGCTGAACCTGATTTTTGACGCCCTGTTGGGCCACGGCTGCGACCGTAAAACCATCTTGTTTGCGCTGGGCGGCGGCGTGGTGGGCGACATGACCGGCTTTGCCGCCGCCAGCTACATGCGCGGCGTGCCGTTTGTGCAGGTGCCCACAACGCTGCTGGCGCAGGTGGATTCATCCGTGGGCGGCAAGACCGCCATCAACCACCCGCTGGGCAAGAACATGATTGGCGCGTTTTACCAGCCGCTCAAGGTGGTGTGCGACCTCGACACGCTCAAGACCCTGCCCGTGCGCGAGCTCAGCGCCGGGCTGGCCGAAGTCATCAAGTACGGGCCGATTGCCGACATGGATTTTCTGGCCTGGCTGGAGGCCCACATGGATGCCGTGCTGGCGCGTGAACCCGCCGCTCTGGCGCACATCGTCAAGCGCAGTTGCGAGATCAAGGCCGATGTGGTGGGGCAGGACGAGCGCGAGTCGGGCTTGCGCGCCATCCTGAACTTTGGCCACACCTTTGGCCATGCCATCGAGGCCGGGCTGGGCTATGGCGAGTGGCTGCATGGCGAGGCCGTGGGCTGCGGCATGGTGATGGCCGGGCTGTTGTCGCAGCGGCTGGGGCTGGTGGATGCGTTTTTTGTCAACCGGCTGACCCATTTGGTTCAACGTGCAGGGCTGCCCGTCAAGGCGCCCGTGCTGTCGGCCACTGACAACGCCGGGCGCTACCTGGATTTGATGCGGCTGGACAAGAAGAGCGAGGCCGGCGAGATCAAGTTTGTCGTCATCGACAAGCCGGGCCGTGCCGCCGTGCGCGCCGCGCCCGATGCCATGGTGCGCCAGGTGATCGACGCGTGCTGCGTTGGCTGACGCTACGCCATGACACTGGCACCCTACGCCTGTGATCCGGCCAAATCGCGCGGACGGCGCCACCCGCAGGCGCCTGCGCCCACCCGCACCGACTACCAGCGCGATCGCGACCGCATTGTGCACAGCACGGCGTTCAGGCGGCTGGTCTATAAAACCCAGGTTTTTCTGAACCACGAAGGCGACCTGTTTCGCACCCGGCTCACGCATTCGCTGGAGGTGGCGCAGCTCGGCCGCTCCATCGCCCGGTCTCTGCGGCTCAATGAGGACCTGGTCGAAGCCATCGCGCTGGCGCACGACCTCGGTCACACGCCGTTTGGGCACGCCGGGCAAGACACGCTCAACGCCTGCATGGCCGACTTTGGCGGCTTCGAGCACAACCTGCAAAGCCTGCGCGTGGTGGACCATCTGGAAGAGCGCTACCCCGAGTTCGACGGCCTGAACCTGACGTTCGAGACCCGCGAGGGCATCCTCAAGCACTGCTCGCGTCACCATGCCGAACAGCTTGAGCAGGCCGAGCCGAACGGGGTGGGGCGGCGTTTTCTGGATCGCACCCAGCCCAGCCTGGAGGCGCAACTGTGCAACCTGGCCGACGAGATTTCCTACAACGCGCATGATATCGACGACGGCGTGCGCTCGGGGCTCATCACGCTCGAGCAGTTGCAGGATGTGGCGCTGTTTGATGATTTCAGGCGGCAAACGCTGGCCGACTTTGCGCACTTGCAGGATGCGTCGCAGGGACGGCGCCTGCTTTACGAGTCGATTCGCCGCATGTTGAGCGCGCAGGTCTACGACGTGATCAGCGCCACCCAGGCGGCGTTGCAAACAGCCGCTCCAGCTGATCTGGACGCCGTGCGTCACCTGCCGGTGCTGATCCGGTTCAGCGCGCCCATGCGTGAAAAATCACAGGCACTCAAGCGGTTCCTGATGCACAAGCTGTACCGCCACCCGCAAGTGCTGCAAACCATCGGCCAGGCGCAGCAGGTGGTGCGCGACCTGTTCGACCGCTACCTGGCGCAGCCAGACCTCATGCCTGCGAGCCACCACCGCCGGCTGGCAAGCGCGCAGGCGCACGAGCCGTTTCCCGAGTGCGCCTTGCCGCGCCTCGTGGCCGACTACATTGCCGGCATGACCGACCGCTTTGCCCTGCGTGAACACGAGCGCCTGACCGGCTTGCGCCTGCTGAACTGAAAGCCCCCCATGACGCCTGATGCCATCGTGATTGCCGACACCCGGGCCTGGCTGGAGCGCGCCGTGATCGGCCTGAACCTGTGCCCGTTTGCCAAGAGCGTGCACGTCAAGGGGCAGGTGCATTACGCGGTGAGCCGTGCCACCACGCAACAGGCCCTGCTGGCAGACTTGCTGACCGAGTTGAAGGATCTGGCCGCGATCGACGCCAGGCTACGTGACACCACACTGCTGATCGCGCCCGATTGCCTGCCTGATTTTCTCGATTACAACGACTTTCTGTCTGACGCGGACCGGGCGCTGGAACAACTGGCGCTCGACGGCGTGCTGCAAATTGCCTCGCTGCACCCGCGCTACCAGTTTGCCGGCACGGTTGAAGACGACATCACCAATTTCACCAACCGCTCGCCTTACCCCACGCTGCATTTGCTGCGCGAAGACAGCATCGACCGTGCCGTGGCGGTTTTTCCCAGGCCCGAGTCGATTTTCGAGGCCAACATGCGAACCATGGAGCGTCTGGGGCCGGACGGCTGGGCCGCCCTCAAGGTGGATCGCAGCGCGCCCACCGGGTCGCCCCTGCCGTCCGTGGCATCATCACCCCATGACACACCGAAAACCTGACAGCGCCAGTCGCAGGCCATCCGGCGACGGTTTGCCGCCAACTCTGGCCGCTGACATCCGCCCCGGGCAATCCATCGAACTGCTCAAGGAACTGCACATCCTGACCCGCGACGGCAAGCTCAACCAGGACTCGCGGCGCAAGCTCAAACAGGTCTACCATCTCTACCAGTTCATCGAAAAACTGCTGCTGGAGCTGGACAACACCACGGCCGGCATCACCCTGGCCGACCACGGCGCGGGCAAGTCGTACCTGGGCTTCATCGTGTACGACCTGTTTTTCAAGCATCAGGCGCAGGGGCACATCTACGGCATCGAGACACGCCCCGAGCTGGTGCAAAAATCCCGCGAGCTCGCGCAGCGGCTGGGCTTTGAACGCATGTCGTTTCTGAATTTGACGGTGGCTGAATCGGCCCGGTCAAACCAGTTGCCTGAGTGCATCGACATGGTCACGGCGCTGCACGCCTGCGACACCGCCACCGACGACGCCATTGCCTTCGGCCTGCAAAAACAGGCCCGCTTCATGGTGCTGGTGCCCTGTTGCCAGGCCGAGGTGGCGCGCGTGCTGAGCCAGCACAAGGCGCTGTCGCTGTCGCGCACGCCGCTGTCAGAACTGTGGCGCCACCCTTTGCACACGCGCGAGCTGGGCAGCCAGATCACCAACGTACTGCGCTGCCTGTATCTGGAAGCCTGCGGCTACCAGGTGACGGTGACCGAGCTGGTGGGATGGGAGCACAGCCTGAAAAACGAGCTCATCATCGCCCGCCACACCGGCCAGAAAAAGCGCGCCGCAGCCGAGCGCCTGCGCGCCCTGCTGCAGGAATTCGGCTTGAATAGCCTGCTGGAAACCCGGTTTGCGCGGCTCTGATCGGGCTTGCGGGGCCAGTGGGACGGCAAGCTCAAGGGATATTGCGACCAGTGCAGTTGAAGACATCAAAAACTTCAGGAGCGCAGGTGGACAAGGTGGTGCGTTAGATCGCAGTCAATGTCAGCTTGCACGTCAATGCTTGACTGGTATCTGAACGCTTACAACAAATTCCCCATTCAAGGTGTCAACTTTCAGGCGTGCCTCAACGTCAAAATGCAATGCCAGTCGCTCAGAGATATTGTCCAATGCCATGCGGTTGCCGTCGCGAATGTGCGCTTCTTCAGGAACCGGGTTGTGAACCAAAATCGTGAGGTTGTCCCCGTCCTCGTAAGCCTCAACGCTGATCAAAGCGCCAGCTTCAAGTGGCGCAACTCCGTGTAACACCGCGTTTTCAACCAAGGGTTGCAAAAGCAGGGGCGGCACCAAAGCATCTGATGGCGCGGAATTGCAATTCCAATTGACCCGCAATCGTTCGCCAAAGCGAATTTCTTCAATGGCGACGTAGGCTTTTGCCAGTTCCAGTTCTTGTCTAAAAGGCACCAACGTTCGGGAATCTGACATAACCGCCCGAAAAAGATCCGCCAGGTTTTCAAGCATGGCTTCGGCTTTTTTGGGGTCTTCGCGAATCAGGCCCAGAACACTGTTGAGGGTGTTGAACAAAAAGTGCGGTCGTATCCTGGCCTGCAAGGCCATCAAGCGCGACTCTGCCAAAGACGGTAAAAGCCTCAAGTGGCGCCAATTCAAATAGGCAAGCAGCGTGCCGCTCACCACAAAAGCCAAAAATGCGTTGCGCAACAGGCTTTCTGGCAACTCACCTGGCAATATGGCGCGCAAACTCAATTGCAAGGCAAGCGCCACAAGCACCGCCAGTGCCAGGATGAAAGCAAGTCCGCGACCATAGGAGAGCCGTTGCAACCAAGGTGCCAGCGCATAGAGCGCGGCCAGACAGATGAGCAATACCGGCTCGTAAAGCAGCCCCTGGGCGGTGTATTGCAAAAAAGCGCTCGCCAAGTCGGGTGCGATGACAACCGTCATTACCAGCCGCAAGGCCTCGGCGAGCAGCGTTACGCGCAAGATCACACCCAGATTACGAAAATCAGGTAAAGCCGGCTTGCTGTGCGAAGTGATGGGTGCCTTGTTTTGCAATTAAGCAACCTCTGAATTCTTGAATAATCAACCGTTCATACCGGATATCTCGACGCTTGTCGGTTTGAACAGCAGATGTGTCAGTTTATCGTTCAAAATATTTTCAGCCTACAGGAACTTCACCATGCACCGGAATACCAATAAAACACGCGGCTTTACCCTGATCGAACTGATGATCGTTGTTGCCATCATCGGCATACTGGCGGCGATTGCACTTCCCTCTTACCAAAAATACATCCGTGAATCCCGGCGTGCTGAAGGCCAGGCGCTGATGCTGGACCTCCAGCAAAGAGAGGAAAAGTGGCGCGTGAACAACATCGCTTATGGGTCACTTGCTGACATCGGCGGCGCCCCCCCCAGTGATTACTACACCTTCACTATTTCAGATACATCTGGCACAGCCTACACGATTACTGCAACCGCGAAGACCGGCACGTCGCAGGCCAACGATACCGGTTGTACTTCCCTGACCATCAATGAGGCCGGTGCAAAAACACACGCCTCCTGCTGGAAAAAATAGGTGGTCTGTTGTGTTTACCCATTACCTTGCCCAAAAGTTTCGCAGCGCCGGTTTTTCCATGGTCGAGCTGCTTGTGACCCTTGTCGTCATAGGCATCCTGGTGACTGTAGCAGCTCCTTCATTCACGACGATGCTGGAGAAGCGCCGTTTGATTGCGGCTACCGAAGGAGTCTATGCCCACCTGCAATTTGCCCGTTCCGAAGCGGTCAAGTTCGGAGGTGGTGACGTCAATTTGAATGTCAGCATCAAAACAGGAACCCCTTGGTGCCTGGGCATCAGCAATGACACAGCGAACTGTGACTGCAATACCGCTGCAGCGTGCGTCTATGGTCCGGCGGGGTCTACGTCAGAGCGCAATCTTAGCGGTAGCGAATTTTCCGGCGTGGCTTTGGCAACGAATCAGACTAACTTGCAGGTGGACCGCATACGTGGTGGATTTTCCGGGACAGGCGGGCACATTACCTTGACATCTTCGCCTTCCGGCTTAACTACAAAAGTATATTTCAGCAAAATGGGCAGATTGAGAATCTGCACTGATAGCGGCATTGGCGGGTATCCATCATGCTAAATAGATATTCTTTGCGCCAGCAATCAGGCTTCAGTCTGGTTGAATTGATGGTGGGCATTGTCATCGGCTTGATCATCATCGCGGCCGCGGCGTCTGTCTACATCACGGCCGTTCGCAGTGGAGCTGACACCTTGCGTTCAGCCAAGCTCAATATGGAATTGCGCAGCGCAATGGACATCATGGTTGCCGAAGTTCGCAGGGCCGGTTACACCCCAACCACGACCAATCTCACCAACAATCCGTTCATGCAGACCGATACCAATCTGACACTGGTTGGGACCGATTGCCTGCTTTTCGCGTACGACACAAATGGCAATAGTTCTGCGGACTCAGAAGATTTTTTTGGGTTTAGAAGAAATGCCGATGATGCTTCGATATCCATGCGACACGGTGGAGCCAGCACATCCGCGGGCTGCACAGCTGACACGAATTCCTGGGAGCGCATCACGGATCCCAACAATGTTGTGATCGATACGCTGAGTTTCAGCATTGCCAACCAGTGCTGGAATGCACAGGCAGACACTGGTTCAGCCAGCCAAGCCTGCGTAGCCGGACAGTCCGTTTACGACGCCGCAAATGCAGCCAGCACCAAATCTGATTTGGTGGAAGTGCGCGACGTGTCAATCACCCTTGAGGGTCACCATAAGAGTGATCCTCTGACCATCATGCGGCTGACGCAATCAGTTCGGGTACGCAATGATCGAGTCCAAACCGTGCCTTGAGCAGGTGGAGAAGTCCATGAACTCCTATTCTTTTCAACACTCAGCCAGGCGTTCCAGACAAGTGGGTGCAGCCACCCTGTTGACAGCGGTCATGATCTTGCTGATGGCAACCATCCTGGTGATTGCGGTGTCCCGCACCACCCTCATGGAGCAACGCATTTCAGGCAATCAGATTCGATCCCGGCAAGCGTTTGCGGCGGCTGAAGCTGGGTTGAATGCCGGTTTATCCTACATTGTTTCTACAACAATGCCGGTAAGTGGGTCAGTGCCCACTAAGGCCACGATAGCTGCCGGTGCCACAGTGCCCGCCGGGGCCGACAAAGATAACAACAACGCGTCAGATACTTACACCGCTGCAGACGGCGTGACAGACGGATCTGACCTTGCGACGCTAACGGCCAGCACTTCCAACCAATATAGCGTTGCCTTCTGCGATCCCACGCAAAGTTTGGCCACGATCAGCTGTCCGGACGCTCCCGGCGCGGTCATTTGTACAGCGGCGCCCGCACCCTTTCTAAACAGACCCCGTGTTGTCGCGTGTGGCTGGAGTGACGACGGCTTGGGCAGAACCATGATCAGCCAGCTTGTGGGGACCAGAAAGGGTATCAATAGCGGCCCATCGAACCCGCTCACGGCCAAAGGTTATGTGGACGTTAACGGCAGTGCCACCGTCACCAATTATTTCAATAACCTTACTGTATGGTCTGGCGATGCTCTGAAAAGCATTGGCAACTCCGGCAAAACCTTTGTCCGCAATCCAACGGTCCCTCCACCTGAGGCTATCGTCACTCCACCAGATCGGCCCACTTCCTGTTCGACATCAGCAGATTACGTCTGCACGACTGACAAAAACAGCAAGGGTCCCGATGTGATCGACATCGACCCGACTTTGTCCAACCTGCCAGACGACAAGATGTTCACCAGCTACTTTGGTGTTGCCGATCTGGCAGCCTATAAAGCCACAGTTGCGACGAAGCCTGATGTCATCAACGAAACGGCAGGCACCCTGAGCGGCGTGCTTGGGCAGGCCATTGTCGTCAACGGGAATTTGAGCACCAACATGAATTTCACCATCGGTAGCCGTGACCGGCCTGTCGTTCTGATCATCGATGGAAATTGGACCGGCGGCGGCAACACGACGATCTACGGTGTTGTCTATGTCACTGGCAATATTGATCTAAATGGCAACAAGACCATTTACGGTGCTGCAGTGATTGAAGGGAACGTGGATGTCACCGGCAGCCTGGACGTGATTTACGACCCGGTGGCCGTATCGAACGCCAAAAATGGCGTGGGCAAGGCCGGCTGGCTTCCAGGGTCCTGGCGTGATTGGAAGTAAAGGCGCAAGCGCGGACAAAGGAAACATCATGAAATCATTCAGTTTCAAACAAACGGGCTCCATGCTGATCGAAGCCCTGGTGGCTCTGGTCATTGTCGGCGTTGGCACCCTGGGTGTGGTGAAGCTCAATTCCGTCATGTTGAATGGCACGGGACTTTCCAAAACGCGGGCCGAGGCGCTGGAGATTGCCCTCAAACGCATGGAAGACCTCAGAAACTACGCCCTGAACGTTGGCTGCCCCAGTGCGGGTAGCACTACCGAAACCGACCCGGTGACCGGCGTCAATGCAAGTTATGTTGTCGGCAGATCCATCACGGATGTGACAGCAGAACAGATGGATGTTGAAGTGTGCGTCGCCTGGGACGGCTCCAACGCACCCTGTGGCGCCACGGCAGACAAACGCATCATTCTGAAAAGCACAGTCTCGTGCCTGGGCGTTGGAACGTCTGGCATGCTCGCCGGAAATGCCACAACCGAGACTGGCGGCAAGCTCAAAACGCCAACCGGTGCTGCAAAAGTGGGCGGGGGTGACTACGGCAACAACAAACCGACAGGTCGGACCATCAACTACCTTGGGGGCGATACCAGTGGCACAGCCGACGGAACCAGCACTTACCTCAATGCACAAGGCGCCTACGAACTGATTGATGAAGCAACCGGGCGAGTGCTCCTCACGGTCGACGATGGCTCGGCATTCAGCACCATCTCGGGGCGCGTGTACATCGAGACCAATAACAGTGGCAACCCCATCGTCAACCCGGGTGGGTCTGATGCCAGCACGATCAACGATGACAACGTGTTTGTGCTGTCCTCGGATGCGTCTTATTGCGCTCGCATCATTCCTGCCACCCTGCCAGTCATTCCAGCAAATGCGAGCGGCAGCAGCATAAAGTACCGCTATTTCGACTACCAGTGCTACGTATCCAAGGGCTGGTGGGGCAACATCGGCATCGCCCGCCTGGACAGCCCGAATGTCAACAACCGCGTTTGCGTCGGTGACCCGGGCGTTTCGCAGAGCGAGACCTCGATCTGGAGCAGAAAAACCGCGTTAAGCGTGAGCCGTGGTTATCGCGCCTACCGGGAGACGGACACAGGGGTCTACGAGACCACCGGTATAGGCGTGAGCACAAGCGATGGCATCGAATATGCCCCTGTCAAGATACCCAGCGCGGCTAACGCGAGCACCGAGCACCATGACTTTTTGATTACCGTGATCACAGGCAACGGGTCCTGCCAGGATTCAAACAAGATGAATTTGACCGATCCCAGCACATTCACTGGCAATCAGGGCAAGTTCTATTGCATGTCTGGTCAGTGCCCTGGTCTGACGCAAACCGATCCCACGCCACATACCCTTATTCATGGAACGATCACCAAGAACACCGGCGCCACCATTGCCGGGTTTAACGACTCTGACTGTAGCAGTAAGACTTTCACGGACAACGTTACAAGTTACAGCTACAGTTGCAAACTGAACTGGACCGGTTTTGCCGGCGCCAACTGGAAGGGTTCTATCAGCTTCCAGACCACTGGCACGAATACCCTGTGCGCCACAGGCAGCCCCCCTGTGGTCGTCCCCAGTGGGAGTGTGGCTTACACTGTCAACAATCGATTTGCAGCGACCTTTCCCAACAGCTTGACGTTTACCGACGTACCGGTTGGGGTGACAGATGTCACCATTGACTTCGACGTCAAAGCTGCTTTCTGCGGAGCATTGGGACAGCCTTTCCCATCGTGGTCCAACGGCGCCTTGATCTGGCCTGCAATTCCAGGAGGGAGCCCCACACAATACAAGGTTTATACATGTACAGTTGCTACCGCCACATCGACTAGCTGCGTGCCAGATGCGCTTGTTAGAACAGATACCTCTTTGTCGTATACGCCGAGCGTGAAGAATAGTGATACATCATGCATTAGTATCATTGCTCACGATGGCAGTGGCGCCATTGCTGATAGTCCACCAAGTTCTCCAAAATGTGTCAGTAGGACTAACGGCAATAGATACACATACAACTGAAGAAAAGTGCACGCACTCGAGTCTACCAGACTGACCTCAGATACCTATGGATCACAAACATGGAACCATGTTTGCGCTTTCGAACGAAGCCTGATTGCAGCTGGAAACTCCTGGTACTGTTATTCATGTGCGTCCCGGACCTTGGGTTGTCCGGGGCTGCGATCAATTGACGCAAAGTCTGAACGTTGACGTTTCGGTGGTCGGCAAACTCCGGTTGGGTGATGATTTGGCTGGGAAAAATGGCTTCGCAAACAGGAGAATGAGGATAATCACTTATGACTGAAGATTTATCCTGAAGCACGAGGCCGTTTGTCATGCGCACTGCTGTTGGCTGGCAAACTGTGAACGGCCGATGATTCCCGTGTAAAGTTGCCTGCATGGCCCGCCTCCCCCGACTCACCTTGCCCGGTTACCCGCACCATGTGATACAGCGTGGCAACAACCGCCAGGCCATTTTTGCCACGGAGGCCGATTACCGCAGGCTGCTCGACCTGCTGGAAGAAAACGCCAGAAAGTTCGATGTGGCCGTGCACGCCTATGTGCTCATGAGCAACCACTTTCACCTGCTGGCCACACCCCAGACGGCTGATGGCCTGACCAGAATGATGCAGGCGCTGGGCCGCAGTTACGTGCGCTATTTCAACGACACCCAAAAGCGCAGCGGCACCCTGTGGGACGGGCGCTTCAAGTCAACCCTGATCCAGACCGATCGCTACCTGCTGGCCTGCATGGCCTATATCGACCTGAACCCGGTGCGCGCCGGTCTGGTGGCGCAGCCGCAAGATTACCCATGGTCGAGTCACTTGCACTACATCGGTCTGCGATCAGACCGCCTGATCACGCCCCATGTGCTGTATTGGGAACTCGGCAACACGCCGTTTGCCCGGGAAGCGGCCTATGCCGATTTGGTGCATGCTGGCATCAACCCGGTGCAACAGGCCGACATCACACGGGCCACTTTGAGCGGCTGGGCCCTGGGGGAGGCTGATTTCGTCGCAGATTTGCAAAAAAGAACCCAGCGGCGGGTGGCCAAAGTGGCCGCCGGTCGACCGTATTCGGTCAATCAGCCAGCTGGAAAATAATCCTTCAAAGCCCTGTTGATAAATATATCGATGCTACATATTTTAATGTGTCCCCAATTAATCCATGAAGTTTGATTTTTAAAATTAATTGGAATCTGACCCCAATTATTTTGCTTGGCACGGGTGTTGCGGTGCGGTAAAGTCGGTTTCTTTCGAATTTCTAC
>JBBINL010000073.1:0-12306 GCA_037443905.1 Burkholderiales bacterium
CGGTCGGCGCGCGGCTGAAAATTTTCGATTGGGTGGCCAGTTGGGCGTGGGTCTCAAAGCCGATCACGACTTCGTAACCCTGTACCAGCATGGGTGCGGCAGTTTTTGTTTCTTGCACTGTGCTGTTCATGGTCAGATTCCTTGCGCGCAAATGGCGGGTTGCGCGGTATGCCAGTCGGTGGCTTGCTGGAAGCGGTGCGCCACGTTGAGCAGGCGCGATTCGGCCAGGTAGTTACCAATCAGTTGCATCCCCACCGGCATGTAGTTCGCACCGAAACCTACCGGCAGGCTCATGCCAGGCAGACCGGCCAGCGACGCCGGCAGGGTGAAGATGTCAGCCAGGTAGTCGCTCAAGGGGTCGCTGTGACCACCGAGTTTCCAGGCCACCGTGGGCGCCACCGGTCCGGCGATCACGTCGCAGCGCTGGAACGCCTGCTGAAAATCGTCGGCAATCATGCGCCGGATCTTTTGCGCCTGCAGGTAGTAGGCGTCATAGTAGCCGTGGGAAAGCACATAGGTGCCGATCATGATTCGGCGTTTCACCTCGTCGCCAAAACCCTGCTCGCGGGTCTGCAAATACATGTCGTTCAGGTCGGTGTATTCCTTGGCCCGAAAGCCGAACTTGACACCGTCAAAGCGGCTCAGGTTGCTCGACGCCTCAGCCGGGGCGATGATGTAGTACACCGGAATCGACAGCTCGGTGCGCGGCAGCGAAATCGGTACCAGTGCGGCGCCAAGCTGCTCCAATTCTTTCAGGGCAGCGTCGACGGCGGCATGCACGTCGTCGCTCAGACCTTCTCCAAAGAATTCGGCGGGCACGCCGATGCGCAAGCCGGTCAGGTTGGCGTTGAGGTTGCGCGTGAAATCCTCGGCGGGAACGTCGAGCGAGGTCGAGTCACGATCCGGGTCGGGACCGCACATGGCGCCCAGCAGCAGGGCACAATCTTCGGCTGTGCGAGCCAGTGGCCCGGCCTGGTCCAGGCTGGAAGCAAAGGCCACCATGCCGTAGCGCGAGGCGCGGCCATAAGTGGGCTTGATGCCGGTGACGCCACAAAACGAGGCCGGCTGGCGGATCGAGCCGCCGGTGTCGGTTCCGGTGGCTGCCGGCGTCAGGCGCGCGGCCACGGCGGCGGCGCTGCCGCCCGAACTTCCGCCCGGGATGCAACTCGTGTCCCATGGGTTCCTGACCGGTCCGAAAGCCGAGTTCTCGTTGGCCGAGCCCATGGCGAATTCGTCGCAATTGAGTTTTCCCAGGGTCACCATGCCCGCTCCCGGTGCACCGCCCGGCACGCCAGCGCCCAGCCGGGCCACCACCGTGGCATCGAACGGCGAGTGGTAGCCCTTGAGCATTCTGGAGCCTGCCGTGCTGGCGAAATCGCGCGTGACGAAGATGTCCTTGTGCGCCAGCGGCACGCCGGTCAGTGCGGTTGCATTGCCGGCGGCCAGACGGGCATCGGCGGCGCGCGCCTGGCGCAAAGTGATGTCGGGCTGCACATCCAGAAAAGCGCCGAGCTCGGCGTGCGCGGCGGCACGGGTCAAAAAGTGCTGGGCGGCCTCAATAGCCGAGACCTTGCGTTCGCGCAGCAGTGTGGCCAGCTGGGCCACCGTCAGATCATGCAGATGGGTGGAAATTTGCGTCATGTTGCGTCGATTCGTCGTGTTTATTCAATCACCCGGGGCACCAGAAACAGACCGTTTTCCAGCGCCGGCGCATTGCGCTGGTTGGCTTCGCGCTGGTTCGGCTCGCTGGCGATATCGTCGCGCAGGCGCAGCGCGGTATCGATCATGATCTCCACCGGATGCGCCAGCGGGACGATGCCGCTGGTGTCGACGGCGCGCATTTTTTCCACAATGCCAAAAAAATCATTGAGTTGTGCGCACATCCGGGTGCGCTCGTCTGGGCTCAGACCCAGGCGCGCCAGGTGTGCCAGCCGGTCGATATCAGCGGTAGAAAGTGACATGGGTTTTCAATCGAAACAGGGTGTAAAGCAAGACCATCGCAGGGCTGGTGTGGTGTTGCACGCTATCCGGCACTTAAAACAGCGTCTTTTTGGCCATGGCGTTGTTGCAAATCCGCGCGATACCCACTGGTATCGCTGTGGTTTGCGCCTAGCCCTGACCAAAAATCCATCGGTTTTAAATGTTCCGTCAAGCGTGCAACGCCACACTAGCGGCGAAGTTATGCACAGGCAATGAGGTATTATCCACCTCTTGAGCGTGAAACTGCGCCAGTACGTTTTTAAGCCCAAAACCAACCCTTTTTGAACCCATTACCGGCGACATGCGGGCCGAAGCGCCCCCTGTGCCCTGAGGATGACTCCATGTTCGGATCTGTTCGTCAGTATTTTTCGACTGACCTCGCGATTGACCTTGGCACTGCCAACACCCTGATCTACGTTCGCGACAAGGGCATTGTGCTTGACGAGCCCTCGGTTGTTTCCATTCGCCACGAAGGCGGCCCGCAGGGCAAGAAAACCATCCAGGCGGTCGGCAAGGAGGCCAAGGCCATGCTGGGCAAGGTGCCTGGCAACATCGAAGCCATCCGGCCGATGAAAGACGGCGTGATTGCCGACTTCACCGTAACCGAGCAAATGCTCAAGCAGTTCATCAAGATGGTGCACCCGCGCTCCATCTTCAGGCCGAGCCCGCGCATCATCATCTGCGTGCCCTGCGGCTCGACGCAGGTAGAGCGCCGCGCCATCCGCGAGAGCGCGCTCGGTGCCGGTGCCAGCGACGTCTATCTGATCGAGGAACCCATGGCCGCCGCCATCGGCGCGGGCTTGCCGGTTGCCGATGCGCAAGGCTCGATGGTGGTTGACATCGGCGGTGGCACCACCGAGGTCGGCGTGATTTCGCTTGGTGGCATGGTCTACAAGGGCAGCGTGCGTGTCGGCGGCGACCGCTTCGATGAGGCCATCATCAACTACATCCGGCGCAACTACGGCATGCTGATCGGCGAACCCACCGCCGAGGCGATCAAGAAAAGCATCGGTTCGGCCTTCCCGGGCAGCGAGGTGCGCGAGATGGAAGTGCGCGGACGCAACCTGTCTGAGGGTGTGCCACGCAGCTTCACCATTTCCAGCAACGAAATCCTCGAAGCGCTGACCGACCCGATCAACAACATCGTCTCGGCCGTGAAAAACGCGCTGGAGCAGACCCCGCCCGAGCTAGGCGCCGACATTGCCGACCGCGGCATGATGCTCACCGGCGGCGGCGCGCTGTTGCGTGACCTGGACCGCCTGCTGGCCGAAGAAACCGGCTTGCCTGTGCTGGTGGCCGAAGACCCGCTGACCTGCGTGGTGCGCGGTTGCGGCATGGCGCTCGAGCAGATGGATCGCCTGGGTTCCATTTTCACCAGCGAATAAGCGAGCACAGCAGCGATGCCACTGGGTACGCTGGACAGCACACCGCCGCCATTTTTCCGGCAGGGCCCGTCTGCCCTGTCCAAACTGGTATTTTTCAGCGCCCTGGCGCTGCTCCTGATGGTGGCCGATCTGCGCTTTCGGGTCACCCAGCCGCTGCGCGCCGTGATCGCCACCGCGCTTTATCCGGTGCAGTGGCTGGTGCTGCGCCCCATCATCTGGGGCGCGGGCGGCAGCCAGTATTTTGAATCCCTCAGCCATTCCCAGAGCCGGGAAGCGGCGGCCCAATACAAGCTGGGTCTGCAATCCCAGCGCGCACAGCAGGTGGAACAACTCATGCTCGAGAACACCCGCCTGCGCGCGCTGCTGGGGATGCGCGAGCGCAGCAGTACACCCGCGCTGGCAGCCCAGGTGCTGTATGACGCCGCGGACCCCTATACCCGCAAGGTGATCCTCGACAAAGGGGCGCTGGATGCCGTGGTGGCGGGAGCGCCGGTGCTTGACGAGGCCGGTGTGCTGGGCCAGGTCACCCGGGTTTACCCCTTGGTGAGCGAAGCCACCTTGATCACAGACCCCAATCAGGCGATTCCGGTGCTCAATGCGCGCACGGGCGTCCGCGGCCTGGCCTTTGGCAACGCCAGCGGGTCCAGCGGCACGCTCGAGTTGCGCTATCTGGACGCCAATGTCGATATGGTCGCAGGCGACCTGTTGACCACCAGCGGTGTCGACGGCATCTACCCGCCCGGTCTGCAAGTGGGCCATGTGCTGAAGCGGGAAAACCGTGCCGATTCGTCTTTTGGCCGCATCACGGTGGCGCCCGTTGCGCGCCTGAATGGCAGTCTGCATGTGCTTGTGCTCAAGCCACTGGCCGATCCGCTGCTGGCCAGGCCGCCAGCGTCCCCCGAGCCCGCGCGAGCCGGCCAGGGGAGCAAGCCATGATCATGCCGCGCGGGCAGCAACTGCTGCTTCCTGCCAGTTCGCTATTCATCTGGAGCAGCCTGCTTGGCGCACTGGCGTTCAACATGCTGGCCAACATGGGGCTGTTCGGGCGCGCTGCCTGGCTGCCTGACCTGCTGGCGCTGGTGCTGGTGTTCTGGACCATCCATCAGCCGTTGCGTGTGGGCATGAGCGCGGCTTTCCTGCTGGGTCTGGCGATGGATGTGCATCAAAGCGCCCTGCTGGGCCAGCACGCGCTGGCCTACACCGCGCTGAGCTTTCTGGCCATTGCCATTCATCGGCGTCTGCTGTGGTTCAGTGTGCCATCGCAAGCGGCGCAGGTGTTGCCATTGTTTGTGCTGGCGCATGCCCTGGCCTTGCTGGTGCGGCTGCTCGCCGGTGACGACTTTCCGGGCTGGTCGCTGCTGCTGGCGCCAGTCCTGGAGGCGCTGCTTTGGCCGGTGGTCAGCGTGGTGCTGTTGCTGCCGCAAAAACGCGCACCCGATCCGGATGCCACCCGACCCCTGTGAACTGGCTGAGCGGCCCCGTTTGTCCATGCTGCCATGAAAGTGATCCGCAACGTCCAGCTGGAACTGGCGCGCTTTCGCCTGCGGGTGCTGGTGGCCAGCCTGGTGGTGGTGCTGTGCTTCGGGCTGGTTGTTGCCCGGCTCATTTACCTGCAGGTGCTGCGCCACGACGATTTGAGTGCCCAGGCTGAAAACAATCGCACCGCCATAGTGCCGATCGTGCCGAACCGCGGCCTGATCCTGGACCGCAATGGCATCGTGCTGGCCACCAACTACTCGGCCTACACGCTCGAAATCACACCCGCCAAAGTGCCCGACCTGACGCAAACCATCGATGAACTGGCGCAGCTGGTCGAGATCACGCCACGCGACCGGCGCCGCTTCAGGAAGCTGCGCGAGGAAAGCAAAAGTTTCGAGTCGATCCCGCTGCGCAGCCGCCTGACCGACGAGGAAGTGGCCCGTTTCGCCGCGCAGCGTTACCGTTTTGCCGGTGTCGATATCAAGGCGCGGCTGTTTCGCAGCTACCCTTACGGTGAGCTGGCCAGCCATGTGATCGGCTACATCGGGCGCATCAACAGCGCAGAGAAAGAAGCGCTCGAAGAATCCGAGGATGCCGCCAACTATCGCGGTACCGACTACATCGGCAAGCTCGGCGTGGAGCAAAGTTTCGAGACGCAACTGCATGGCATCACCGGCGTCGACGCCATGGAAACCTCGGCCGGCGGTCGCGCCACCCGGCGCCTGTCCAGCCAGCCCTCGATCCCCGGCAGTTCGGTCAGGCTGTCGATCGACATCAAGCTGCAAAAGCTCGTCGAGGACATGTATGGCGAGCGCCGCGGTGCGCTGGTGGCACTCGACCCCAAGACCGGCGAGGTGCTGGCCCTTGTCAGTAAACCCACGTTTGATCCGAACCTGTTTGTCGAAGGCATCGATCAGGAAAACTGGCAGGAGCTCAACGAGTCGATCGACAAACCGCTGCTGAACCGGGCCTTGCGCGGCACCTATCCGCCAGGCTCCACCTACAAGCCTTTCATGGCGCTGGCGGCACTCACCACCGGCAAGCGCTCCGCCAGCACGCTGATCAACGACCCCGGTTTCTTCATGTTTGGCGGCCATCGCTTTGGCAGCCCTGAGAACGAGCGCGGCGGCATCATGGACATGCACCGCGCCATCGTCGAGTCCAGCAACGCCTACTTTTATTCGCTGGCCAACGAACTTGGTGTCGATACCATGCACGACTTCATGGCGCCACTGGGTTTTGGCCAGCTCACCGGCATCGACATCAACGGCGAGGTGCGTGGCGTGCTGCCCAGCACGCAATGGAAGCGCAGTTACTACAAACGCCCGGAACAACAAAGGTGGTACGCCGGTGAAACCATCTCGCTGGGCATCGGTCAGGGCTACAACAGTTTCACCATGCTGCAGCTCGCGCAGGCCACCGCCATCGTCGCCAACAACGGCATCAAGCACCCGCCCCATTTGGTGATCGCAACCCAGGACGCCAGCAGCCGGACCGCGCTGCCCGTGGCGCCAAAACCCGCTGAAGATCTGGGCTTCAAGCGGGAACACCTCGACATCATTCGCCGCGCCATGGTCGGCGTGACGCAGGACGGCACCTCGCGCCGGGTGTTTGCCGGCGCGCAATACCTCAGCGGCGGCAAGACGGGAACGGCGCAAGCGGTCTCGCTCGGCAAGAACGAGCGCTACAACGCCGCCCGCATGGCAGAGCACCAGCGTGACCATTCCCTCTACATTGCCTTTGCACCCGCCGACGATCCCAGAATTGCGCTGGCCGCGATTGTCGAAAACGCCGGTTTCGGCTCGACCTCGGCAGCTCCGATCGCGCGGCGAGTCTTTGATTACTGGTTGCTGGGCGAGTACCCCAACGACGAGGACATGTCCCTGGTGCGCAAGGGGCAAGTCGCGGTGCCGGTCGGTCAACCGCTGCTCGCAGCAGACCTTCCCTGGCCGCGTGGCGCGCAGGCGCTGGTGTCCTCCACGCCAGCTTCAGCCGCGCCGGCTGCGTCAGCGCCAGCGACCCCGGCAGCGGTTCAGTGAAGGCGAACCGGGTTCAGCGCACAAACGCGTCAAAACTGGTTTTCAGGATCAGCGCACCGACCACCAGCAAGAACACCACCCGTACAAAGCCGGTGCCATGCTTGAGCGCCAATCGCGTGCCCAGCAGGCTGCCGAGTACATTGGCCAGCGCCATGGCCAGCACGAAATGCCACCAGATGTGGCCCTTGGCGATGAACAGCGCCAGCGCCGAAACGTTGGTGGCGGTGTTGACCAGCTTGGCTGCCGCCGAGGCGCTCAGAAAGTCGTAACCCAGCAGTCGTACAAACAGAAACACCAGAAAGCTGCCGGTGCCGGGGCCAAAAAAGCCGTCGTAAAAGCCGATCACGGCACCGATGCCGGCGGCGATCAGTTGCTCCTGAAGGCCGGAAAAATTGGGCGCGTGGGTGCGCCCGAGTTCTTTCTTGGCCAGGGTGTAAAGCAGCACCAGCAGCAGCACAAAGGGCAGCACCTTGCGCAGGTATTCGGGCGATACCACCGTCACCAGCCAGGCACCGGCAAATGAAGCCAGCAGCCCGGCACCCGCGGCCGGCAGCAGCGCTACCCAGCGCATTTGCACCTGGCGGCTGTACTGCCAGGTGGCCATCCCCGTGCCCCAAACCGAGGCGCCCTTGTTGGTGCCAAACAGCGTGGCTGGATGCGCGTTGGGGAAGGTGGCAAAAAGGGCGGGTATCAAAATCAGCCCGCCGCCGCCCACAATGGAGTCAACAAAACCGGCAAACAGCGAAGCTATCGAGACAATGAGCAATTCCATGGCTGCATTGTCGATGGAATTTAAAAAGGCACCGGGGTTGCCGGTGCCTGATCTTTGTTATGTTGTCTGCCCTGACGGGTCTGGTCTCCTGGGGTCATTCACCTTGCATGGTCTGGCCATGGCCGATGATGGTGCAAATGTATGCGCTATTCGAGTGCGGCACTATCCGGAATTACCCTTGAACGGCGCTACTTTGGTGCGCGCGCTCATCAGTCGCCAGCGGCAATCCAGCGCGCCGCTTTCTCGGCCATCATCAGCGTGGGCGAATTGGTGTTGCCGCTGGTGATGGTCGGCATGGCACCGGCATCCACCACGCGCAGGCCGGCAATCACGCCACCCGGGCCGCGCACACGCAAATGCGCGTCGAGCACCGCCCAGGCGTCATCGTCACGCCCCATTCTGGTGGTGCCGACCGGGTGAAAAATGGTGGTGGCAATGTCGCCCGCCAGACGGGCCAGATCGTCGTCGCTCTGGTATTGCACGCCGGGTTTGAACTCCAGCGGCTGGTACCTGGCCAGCGCCGGTTGTGCCACGATGGTGCGGGTCAGGCGCAGCGAATCGGCAGCCACCTTGCGGTCAGCCTCGGTGCTGAGGTAGTTGGGTGCAATCGCGGGGGCAGCGGTGAAATCTGGCGACTTGATCCGCACATGGCCCCGGCTGGTCGGGTTGAGGTTGCAGACACTGGCGGTGAAAGCCGGAAACTTGTGCAACGGTTCGCCAAACGCCTCCAGGCTCAGCGGCTGCACATGGTATTCGACGTTGGGATAAGGCTGGCCGGGGTCGCTGCGGGTGAAGGCGCCCAGCTGGCTGGGGGCCATGCTCATCGGCCCGCTGCGCGTGAGGGCATATTCCAGCGCAATCGAGGCCTTTCCCCACCACGAGCTGGCCTGCATGTTGAGGGTTTTGACGCCCTGCACCTTGTACACCGAGCGAATCTGCAAATGGTCCTGCAAATTGGCCCCCACGCCCGGCGCATCATGGCGCACAGGGATGCCGTGTTGCCGCAGCAGGTCTGCCGGGCCGATGCCCGAAAGCTGCAGGATTTGCGGAGAACCAATGCTGCCGGCGCTCAAAATCACTTCACCCGTGGCCTGCGCGCTCACCGTGCCGGCGGGCGTCTGCACCAGGACGCCAGTGCAGTGCAACCGGCCATTGGCTTGCGTCTCGATATTGAGCTTGATCACCTGCGCCGATGTCCAGAGCGTGAAGTTTGAACGCCTGACACAGTCTGGGCGCAAAAAGGCCTTGGGGGTGTTCCAGCGCCAGCCCTTGCGCTGGTTCACCTCAAAATAACCGACACCCTCGTTGTTGCCCTGGTTGAAGTCATCGGTGGCCGGGATGCCGGCTTGCTGCGCGGCCTGGGCAAAGGCATCGAGCACATCCCAGCGCAGGCGCTGTTTCTCGACGCGCCATTCGCCGCCCGAGCCGTGAAACCGTCTGAAGTTTGCCAACGCTTTGCCGCTCAGGTCTTTTTCTGCCCAGGCTGAATCTGAATCCAGCCGGTAATGGCTTTCATGCGCCATGAAGTCGGGCAGGCAGCGCTGCCAACTCCATTCTTCGCTGCCCGTGAGTTGCGCCCACTGATCGTAGTCACGCGCCTGGCCGCGCATGTAGATCATGCCGTTGATGCTGCTGCAGCCGCCCAGCACCTTGCCGCGCGGGTAGCGCAGGCTGCGCCCGTTCAGGCCAATATCAGGCTCGGTCTTGAACAGCCAGTCGGTGCGCGGGTTGCCGATGCAATACAGGTAGCCCACCGGTATGTGGATCCAGTGGTAATTGTCCAGGCGGCCCGCCTCGATCAGCAGAACGCGTCTGGACGCATCTCTTGACAGGCGATTGGCGAGCAGACAACCGGCGGTGCCGGCGCCAATGATGATGTAGTCAAACGAGGTGCTCATGGTGAATCGCTTTCGTGATGTGGGTTCTGGCGCTGACTGCGAGTCGCGGCAAACATTTTGCCCCATGGTCGGCAGCCGGCCGCAAAAAACCGGCTCCCGTCCTGATCTCGTTACCATTGCCGTCTAGTTCATTTGCACCATGCCCGACACTGCCCCCACGCTCATCCTGCAAACAGCTTCCCAAGGCGGTCACAGCGCGGTGCTGGGCGGCAGCTGGAGCGCGGCGCGCCTGGCCGAGCCCGCTGTCTGGCCTCGCATCAGCGCTGCTTTGACCGGCGCTGCCAGCACCACCCCATTGATATGGGATTTGCGCGCCCTCACCCGGCTTGACCATACCGGCGCGCAACTGCTTTGGAACAGCTGGGGCCGCCAGTGGCCAGCGCAACTCCAATGCCAACAGGCACAACGCACCATGCTGGAGCGGGTGGCGAACTTCACGGCGCCTGCCATCGAGCCGCGGCGGCGCTCGCTGGGGCAAGCTTTTTTGCGGTTTGGCAAGCTGCTCTGGATGCTGTGGGACCACGCGGTGGGCATGCTGGCGCTGGTCGGCCAGCTGCTGCTCGATGGCCTGGCGCTGCTGCGAGCCCCCAGGCGCGGCCCCTGGCGCGACGTTTCGGGCCACCTGTTTCATATCGGCGCCACAGCGCTGCCGGTGACCGCGCTGGTGGGTTTCACCATCGGCGTGGTGCTGGCCTACCTGATATCGCGCCAGTTGCGTCAGTTTGGCGCCGACACCTTCATCGTCAACATCCTGGGCATTGCCATCATTCGTGAGCTCGGTCCGATGTTGGCTGCGATCCTGATTGCCGGGCGCTCGGGTTCGGCCATTACCGCGCAGATTGGCGTGATGCGCGTCACCGAAGAGCTCGATGCGATGCGCGTCATGGGCATTGCCCAGGGATACCGGCTGGTGCTGCCGCGCGCCATCGCCATGGCCATGGCCATGCCGCTGATCTGCGTCTGGACCACGCTGGCCGCGCTGCTGGGCGGCATGCTGGCCGCCGATGTGGTGCTGGGTGTCACGCCGGCCTATTTTTTCGCCAAATTGCCCGATTCCCTCGAGATCAGCAACCTGTGGCTGGCTTTGGGCAAGTCTGTCGTGTTCGGGTTGTTGATTGCACTCATCGGGTGTCACTATGGCCTGCGCGTCAAGCCCAACACCGAGAGCCTGGGGCGGGGCACCACTGCCTCGGTGGTGACGGCCATCACGGTGGTGTTGCTGGTGGATGCGGTGTTTGCCGTGATTTTCAAGAATATCGGACTATGAGCCAGCCCGTGGTTGACATACAAAACCTGTGGTCGGTGTTTCACGAGGCCGGGCGCGACGTCGTGATCCATCAGGACCTGAACTTGCGCATTGAAGCCGGCGAGCTGGTGTCGATCGTGGGCGGCTCAGGCAGTGGCAAAACCGTGTTGCTGCGCCAGATGCTGGGGCTGGAAGTGCCGGCACGCGGTCGCGTCATGGTGCTGGGCGAGCCGGCTTCGTGCATGGGGCGCGAAGGCACCGCCAGCCGGGTTGGCATGCTGTTTCAGCACGGCGCCCTGTTTTCGGCCTTCAGCGTGCTCGACAACATCGCCTTTGCCCTGCGCGAACTGCGCACCCTGCCGCGCGAGCTGATCACCGATGTTGCCATGGTCAAGTTGCGCATGGTCGGGCTCGATCCTTCAGCCGCCTTCAAAATGCCCGCCGAACTGTCGGGTGGCATGATCAAGCGTGCGGCGCTGGCGCGCGCCCTGATCATGGACCCGCCGCTGCTGTTGCTCGACGAGCCCACCGCCGGTCTGGACCCCGGCAGCGCCGACGAGTTTTGCGAGCTTTTGCAATCGCTGCACCAGGAACTCGGACTGACCGTGGTGATGGTCACGCACGACCTCGACACCCTGCTGGAGCTCAGCTCCCGCATCGCCGTGGTGGCGGACCGCCACATCGTGGCCGATGGCAGCGCCGCCGAGGTGATGGCGCAACCGCACCCGTTTATCAGGGAGTTTTTTCTGGGTGAGCGCGGCCGACGTGCCAGTGCCCTGTTGCAAGAGCCGCTGTACGCGCCGTCAAGTGCCGTGTTGCACGCTGGCCGGGACAAATAAAAATGGTATCTCCCGGATGCAAGCCGGAAATGCCGGCATTTATTTGCCGATGCAAAAACTTGAAAAAATCACGCCCAGCAAATCCTCCGAGGTGAATTCGCCGGTGATCTCGCCCAAGGCGTTTTGCGCGAGCCGCAGCTCTTCGGCCAGCAAATCCAGCGCCTGCGCCTGGGCTGTCAGATGCATTTGCGCCTGCTTCAAATAGGCCAGGGTCTGGTGCAAAGCCTGTACATGGCGTTCGCGGGCCATGAAAACACCTTCCGAGCCCGACTGCCAGCCTGCCACCTGGAGAAGCCTGTGGCGCAAGGCATCGAGCCCGGCACCGGTTTTAGCTGACAACTGCAAGCCATCGGCCAAACCTTGCGGCAAGCTTTTCTCTGGCGCGGCATCGCGCTTGTTCCAGACCTCGATCACCGGCACCTGCCTGGGGATTTTTTGGGAGATGGTTTGCGCGATGGCTGCATCATCTGCGCGGTAATCCGGCAAATGCAGTCGCGTCAGATCGTGCAGGAACAGCACCGCATCGGCTTGCGCAATGGCGTCCCACGCGCGCGCAATGCCGATTTGCTCGACCTCGTCCATGCTCTCGCGCAGCCCGGCGGTGTCCACCACATGCAGCGGCACGCCTTCGATCTGGATCGTTTGCTGCACCTTGTCGCGCGTCGTTC
>JBBINL010000074.1:0-12227 GCA_037443905.1 Burkholderiales bacterium
TCGCCCTGTCACCAGCGGACACGACCGACACAGCGGACGGGTTGCATACAATCGCACCCAACCCCAGGAGTTGAACCCCATGACCATCAAAAGCGATAAATGGATCCGTCGCATGGCCGAGCAGCACGGCATGATCGAGCCCTTTGAGCCAGGCCAGATTCGCCAGGACGCGGCTGGCCACAAAATTGTCAGTTTTGGGACCAGCAGCTACGGCTACGACATCCGCTGCGCGCCTGAATTCAAGGTGTTCACCAACATCCACAGCACCGTGGTCGACCCGAAGAATTTTGACGAAAAAAGCTTTGTCGATTTCAATGAGGATGTGTGCATCATCCCACCCAACAGTTTTGCCCTGGCGCGCACGGTGGAATACTTTCGCATTCCGCGCAATGTGCTGACCATTTGTCTGGGCAAAAGCACCTATGCCCGCTGCGGCATCATCGTCAACGTGACGCCGTTCGAGCCCGAGTGGGAAGGCTATGTGACGCTGGAATTCAGCAACACCACGCCGCTGCCGGCCAAGATTTACGCCGGCGAAGGCTGCGCCCAGGTGCTGTTTTTCGAGAGTGACGAGGTTTGCGAAACCAGCTACAAGGACCGTGGCGGCAAGTACCAGGGCCAGCGCGGCGTGACACTGCCCAAGACCTGACCCGCCAGGGTGCACGGCATGAAATGGGAAGGCAATCGCCAGTCTGACAACGTCGAAGACCGCCGCAGCGGCGGTGGCGGCTTGGGCGGGCGCGGCATAGGCATCGGCTCGGTGGCCATCGCGCTGGTGCTGTCATATTTTCTGGGGATCAGCCCGATCACGGTGCTCAATCTGCTCTCGGGCGGCAGTCCGGATGGGTTCACACCATCGGCGCCAGTGCAGAAACCCCCGGCCGATGACCGCATGGCGGCGTTTGTGTCCACCGTGCTGGCCGACACCGAGGATGTCTGGAATGCCGTGTTTGACCAGGCCGGTGCGCGCTACCAGGAACCCAGGCTGGTGCTGTACCGCGGCATGACGTCCACCGCCTGCGGGCAGGGTCAGGCAGCGATGGGGCCGTTTTACTGCCCGCCGGATCAAAAGCTCTACATCGACCTCGACTTTTACGACACCCTGAAAAACCAGATCGGCGCGCCCGGTGACTTTGCCCAGGCTTATGTGATTGCCCATGAGGTGGGCCATCATGTGCAAAACATGATGGGCATCACCCGCAAAATGGACCAGCTGCGCGGCCGCGTCAGTCAGACCGAGTACAACGCCCTGAGCGTGCGCCTGGAGTTGCAGGCCGATTGTTTTGCGGGCCTCTGGGCCAACCATGCCCAAGCGGCGCGCCAGTTGCTCGAGCAGGGTGATGTGGAAGAGGCCATGAACGCCGCTGCCAGGATCGGCGACGATGCGCTGCAGCGTGCCAGCACCGGCCAGGTTGTGCCCGACAGCTTTACCCACGGCACCAGCGCCCAGCGTCAGCGCTGGTTCGAAACGGGCCTGACCAATGGCAGTGTCAAGGGTTGCGATACCTTCTCTGCGCGGGCGTTGTGAGCGTTGTAGGATAATCTCGCCATGTCCCGCTCCGTGGGATGACACCAGCTATCGGCTCGATAGCATCTGAACCTGGCATCGAATGACCGATTTGACCCCTGATATTTCCGCTGAACTGACCTCTGACACCCCCATCATGGCCTTTGCCCAGTTGCAACTGGCCGCCCCCCTGGCCCGCGCCATCGACGAGATGGGCTACGAGTCCATGACCCCGATTCAGGCGCAAGCCATTCCCGTGGTGCTGCAGGGCCGGGACGTGATGGGCGCCGCCCAGACCGGCACCGGCAAGACGGCCGCCTTTGCCCTGCCGCTGATGCAGCGCATGCTCCGACACGAAAACGCTTCCACCTCGCCGGCGCGCCACCCGGTGCGCGCGCTGGTGCTGCTGCCCACGCGCGAGCTGGCGGTGCAGGTGGCCGAGCAGGTCGAGCTGTACGGCAAGTACACCAACTTGCGCAGCGCCGTGGTGTTTGGCGGCATGGACATGAAGCCGCAAACCCTTGAGTTGAAAAAAGGCGTTGAAGTGCTGGTGGCCACACCCGGGCGGCTGCTTGATCACATCGAGGCCAAGAATTGCGTGCTCAACCAGGTCGAATATGTGGTGCTTGACGAGGCCGACCGGATGCTTGACATCGGTTTTCTGCCCGACCTGCAGCGTATCTTGAGTTTCCTGCCCAAGCAACGCATCACGCTGCTGTTTTCGGCCACTTTTTCGCCCGAGATCAAGCGCCTGGCCAAAAGCTACCTGCAAGACCCGGTCACGATCGAGGTGGCGCGTTCCAACGCCGCCGCTTCCACCGTGGAGCAGCATTTTTACAGCGTCGAGGGTGACGACAAGCGCCACGCCCTGCACCAGGTGCTGAAAGACCGGGGCCTCAAGCAAGCCTTTGTCTTTGTCAACAGCAAGCTCGGTTGCGCCCGGCTGGCGCGCTCGCTGGAGCGCGAGGGCCTCAAAACCACCGCATTGCACGGTGACAAGAGCCAGGAAGAGCGCCTGAAGGCGCTCGAATCCTTCAAGAGCGGCGAGGTCGATTTGCTGGTCTGCACCGATGTGGCCGCGCGCGGACTCGACATCAAGGATGTGCCCGCCGTTTTCAACTTCGACATTCCGTTTCACGCCGAAGACTATGTGCACCGCATTGGCCGCACCGGACGCGCCGGCGCTGCCGGTCTGGCAGTGACCTTTGTCGCCAAGAGCGACCAGCGCCTGGTGCTTGAGATCGAGAAACTGCTCAGGACCAAGATCGAACTCGAAGCCATCGAATTCGATGAAAACCTGCCCGACATCCGCAAGCAGGGTCACCTCAACGACGGCCGCCGGCTCTACCGTGAAGACGGCAGCGACCTGCGCCGCTCCGAAGATTTTGCGCGCGGCCCGCGCGCCGAGTCGCGGCGCAGTCGCCCGGTGCCGCAGGATCCGTTCTTTGAAAAACCTTACGAGCCGTCCCTGCCGCCCGATGCAGCTCCTGCCTGGGAAGCCGCTGCGGCGCGACCGGGTGTGCGCACCATCTCGAGCAACATCAAAACCAGGCGCAAGGTGGCGGCGCTGTTTCAGTCAGCCTGAGTCTGATCCCCTGGCGCGACGCCACGTCTTAAATCAGCCGCCAGCGCTCAAACAGGTGCCAAGCACCGCCCATTCGACCATCCTGGTAAAACCCATTCACTCACGCTCAACCGGGTTTTTGCGCCTGCTCGCACTTCACCTGGATCAGTTCCTGCGACTGTCCTGCGCTGCCAAGTTTCAGTGCGCTCAAGCAGCCGCCCCAGACACAGCCTGAATCGAGCGCCAGCACATCGTCGCGGCCCAGCCAGCCCAGCGTGGACCAGTGGCCAAACGCCACTGTGACGTCACTGGTTTTGCGCCCGGGCACATCGAACCAGGGCATGTAACCGGGGGGTGCCGCATGGGCGCCATCGCTGGTCTGGAACTCCATGACGCCGTCCGGGGTGCAAAAGCGCAGCCGCGTCAAGGCATTCACAATCACCCGAAGCCGTTCCGGGCCAGTCAGGCTGTCATGCCAGCGGTTGGCCGTATTGCCGTACATCTGGTGCAGAAAGTCGACCAGATCCGGGCCGCGCAACACGGTTTCAAATTCCTTTGCCAGCGCCATGGTCTGCGCGGCAGTCCAGCTTGGCAGCACACCGGCGTGTACCAGCAGAAACGGCCGGATCTGGTGCTCAAGCAAAATGGCCATGTGTTGTTGGCGCAGCCAGTCCAGCATGGCCTCACGGTCGGGAGCCTGCAGCACATTGGCCAGCGTGTCTTTGCGGCTGGGCTTGCGTGCGCCCACCGCAGCAGCGAGCAAATGCAGGTCGTGGTTGCCAAGCGAACACTGCGCCGCGGCGCCAAAACCCATCAGGCGTCGCAGCACGCTGGCAGAGTCGGGTCCACGGTTCACCAGGTCGCCCAGAAGGAAGAGCGTGTCGGTGCTCGGAGAGAAGGAAATGGTGTTCAACAAACGGTGCAAAGCGCTGTCGCAGCCCTGCACGTCGCCAATCAGGTAAAGTGCCATGGTATTCATTGTCGCCGCTGCAGAATGGAATTGTTGCTGATTGTTTTCTTGACGTTGCTCAATGGCGTCTTTGCCATGTCCGAGCTGGCGCTGGCCGCCAGCCGCAAGTCGCGTCTCAACGCCATGACCGATACCGGCGACAAGGGCGCCCAGGCGGCGCTCACGCTGCTGGACAACCCGAACCAGTTTTTATCGACCGTGCAGGTCGGCATCACCTCGATCGGGGTGCTCAACGGCATTGTGGGCGAGGCCGCTTTCAGTGCCGATCTGGCGCGCTGGCTGCAAGACTGGGGTATGGCCGAGAAAGGATCGACGCTGGCCGCCACCGCGCTGGTGGTGACCCTCATCACCTACACCACCATTATTTTTGGCGAACTGGTGCCCAAACGCATTGGTCAGCTGTACCCGGAACAGGTGTCGCGCTGGGTGTCGCGGCCCATGCTGTGGATGGCCCGGGTGGCGGGACCGTTTGTGAAATTGCTCTCGGGCTCCACCGCTGCCATGTTGAAGCTGCTGCGAATCGACACCAGCGTGGCGCGACCCATGACCGAAGAAGAAATTGCGGCCAGCCTGGAGGAGGGAGTCGATGCAGGTGTGATCGAGGAGCATGAGCACCAGATGGTGCAAAACGTGTTTGGCCTCGACGACCGGCCGTTGACCTCACTGATGCTGCCGCGCGCCGAGATCGACTGGCTCGATGCCGGCATCAGCGTGGCGCAGGCCTTGCAAAAAGTGGGCGCGGATGGTGCCCTGCGCGCCCATTCCTGGTACCCGGTGTGCCGCGACTCGCTCGACGATGTGGTTGGCAAGATCAGTGTCGCGCGCATGCTGGAGCTGGGCGCGGGCGCACCCGGCACGCTGGCAGACTATGCAAGCCAGGCCGTTTTTGTTCCTGAAACCCTCAGCGGAATGAGCTTGCTGGAGCAATTTCGCGCCAAGGTCGGGCGCCTGGTGCTGGTAGTGGATGAATATGGCGTGGTGCAGGGCATGCTCACGCCACATGACCTGCTGGAAGCCATCACCGGCGAGTTGCAGCCCAGCGCCAAGACCGAGGCCTGGGCGGTGCAGCGCGATGACGGCAGCTGGCTGCTCGACGGCATGATGCCGGTGAGCGAGCTCAAGGCGCGCCTCGACATGGGCGACCTGCCGCTGGAGGACCGTGGCCGCTACAACACGCTGGCCGGCTTGCTGATGGCGGTGAGCGGTCACATGCCGGTGACCGGCGAAAAAATCATCTGCGAAGGCTGGCAGTTCGAGGTGGTGGATCTGGATGGCAAGCGGATCGACAAGGTGCTGGCCAGTCTGCTGCCCGAGGTCAGAGAACCGGCTGAATAAACCGGTTCAGGCGCGTCCGCTCAGGTGGTAGGCCAGCAGGCCCAGCCATTCATGCAGGGCAAGTCGCCATTTGTGGGCGCCGCGGTCCATGCTGTACTGCGTCCATGGGGTTGCCAGACCACTGCGAAAGTCAACCGGGCAGGCTGTCACGTTCCATCCGTTGTGGCGAAACGTGGCCATGGCACGCGGCATGTGCCAGCCCGATGTGAGCAGCAGCCAGGGCCGGGCCGGGTTGACGCCGGGAACGGATTTGCCCAGCAAGGCGTTCTCAAAGGTGGTGCGTGAGGCCGACTCGTACATCACCTGCTGCGCCGGGATGCCCTGTGTGACAAAAAAACGTTGGGCGCGCTGGGCCTCGGACAAGCCGTTGCCAAACAGTTCACCCTCGCCGCCGGCAAACAGCACCCGCAATGCAGGCTGTTTGCGCAGCAGCGGCAGCAGCTCGGTCATGCGCTCGGCGGCCTCGTTGAGCGCACTCTGGCTTGGTGTGCTCCAGACATAGGCTGATTCGAGTGCGCCGCCCAGCACCACCACGCCGCTGAAAGCCTGCAGGTCAGCATCCGCCGCAAGTGCCGGATATTGCGTTTCCAGCCGCCTGATCAGCGCATCAGGCAGCGGCTCCCAACCCAGCACCAGCAGCATGGCGAAGGCGGCCAGGCCCAGACGCCGGCTCCAGCGGGGACTTTGCCGCACGACCAGCACCGCCGCCAGCATCAGCAGCGCCACCCAGGCCAGTGGCTGGGTCAGAAAGGCCAGCAGTTTGGCGGCAATGAACATGGTGTGGCGACCTACAGCACAAACGGAATGAACCAGCGGGTGCGCGCCCGGTAGTGCGCATAGTCCGGGTGCAGCGCCAGCATCCAGCGCTCCTCCAGCACCGCCTTGCCAAGCAGCATCAGGCACAAAAACACCAAAAGCAGCCAGGCCAGCAGAGCACCGCTTGTCAAGGCGCAGGCCACGCCCAGCAGCATCACCGCCGTGTACATGGGGTGGCGAATCCAGCGATAGGGGCCATGCGCCACCAGCTTGCCGCCAGCACGCGGGGTGGGGTGGATGTTGAAGTTGCCGGGCCGGTTGGCCGCCAGAGCCCACAAACCGACCACCGCGCTCAGGCCCAGGGCCAGCCAGGCCAGCGCTGGCAAGGTGGGCTGCATGCGCATGGGCGCTGCCATGATGATCAGGGCGCCCAGGCTGCCGAACTGGCCAGCCACCAGCAGCTTGCCGAGAGTGTGTGGATTCATGCGCGAGTGCACTGTGATCTGGGTATTGACTCAAGGGTGAAGGCTGATACTGTAATGTCATTTGCATGATCAAATCGCAATCATGGACCTCTCTCAAGCTGTCAAGCCTACAAACCTGCGACTTTTTCTGGCGCTCTGGCCAGACGATGACGTGCGCGGGCAACTGATGGCGCATGCCAGCCAGTGGCGCTGGCCTGCAGGGTTTGTGCCGTACCAGCCGGAAGACTGGCATGCCACTTTGCATTTCATCGGCCCGGTGGCTGCCGGGCAAGTGGCGCACATTGCGGCGTGGGCCCGTGTGCCGTTGCGTTCCTTCGAGCTCGTGCTGGATGAGCCTATGCTCTGGCCCCATGGCCTGGCCGTGCTGCTTGCGTCAGACGTGCCACTGCCCTTGCAGACGCTGCATGAGCGGCTTGCTGACAGGCTGCGCCGGCTTGACTTGCCGGTTGAGACCCGGCCCTACCGACCCCATGTGACCTTGGCGCGTCATGCCGATGGCGCGATCGTGCCGCTCGCCGCTGTGCCCGTGGTGTGGCGGGTGAGACGTTTTGCACTGGTCGTCTCAACCGGGCTTCATGAGCCGCGCTACCGGGTGATTCAGTCATACATCTAGTGTGGCGTTGCACGCTATCCGGCACTTAAAACAGCGTGTTTTTTGCCATGGCGTTGTTGCAAATTCGCGCGATACCCACTGGTATCGCTGTGGTTTGCGCCTAGCCCTGACCAAAAATCCATCGGTTTTAAATGTTCCGTCAAGCGTGCAACACCACACCAGGGGCTTGTACAGGGTTTGCGCCATCGACGGCGCGGTAGTCCTGCTGCCTTGAACCCTGATTGTTCAATTCGGGTTGAAAGCGCGGCAAAAGTGCGATTTATCAATGCCTTTCAGTCGCCGATCGATATTCTGGATGCCACGATTCATCTGGAAATTTCATCATGAAGATCACACGGACCACGCACATTACCCAGGCCATTGCCGACCACGTCTGGCGAACCCGGTATTGTTGGTCTGAGGCCGGCCGGGTGCCGGAGCCTTCGATCGAGGCCACCTTTGACCGCGTGGCGCTGGCAGTGTCGGTTGTCGAGGCACATCACCGCGATGACTGGTGTGAGCGCTTCCGCGCCATTTTGAGCGACTTCCGGTTTTTGCCGGGCGGGCGTATTCTGGCCGGTGCTGGTACCGCACACCACACAACGCTCTTCAATTGCTTTGTGATGGGTGCGCTGGAAGATTCGATCGACGGCATTTTCAGCGCCCTGCGCGAAGCCATGGTGACGCTACAGGCAGGCGGTGGCGTCGGCGTCGATTTTTCCACCCTGCGTCCGTTGGGCTCGCCAGCGCTGGCCAGTGCCGGCGCGGCCTCGGGCCCGGTGTCGTTCATGGGCGTCTGGGAAGCGGCCAACAGCGTGCTCGAGTCGAACAACGTGCGCCGCGGTGCCATGATGGCCACGCTGCGCTGCGACCACCCCGACATTGAAGCTTTCATGGAATCCAAGCTCGCGGGTGGCGCCCTGCCTCATTTCAACCTGTCGGTGGCGGTGACCGACGACTTCATGCGCGCGGTCGAAACAGACAGCCCCTGGCCGCTGGTTTTTCCACTGGGGCAACATCCGGTTCCTGTGGGGGGCGAAGTTTGCGAGCGGGCCTGGTCCGGTGTCACCACGCCGCAGCTTTGCCTGGTGCACCGGCGCATTCCGGCGCGCGTGTTGTGGGACAAACTGCTGGCTGCGCAACTGGCCAGCGCCGAGCCCGGCATTTTGTTTATCGACCGCATCAACCGCGCCAACAACCTCTGGTACAACGAGTGCATTGCCACCACCAATCCCTGCGGCGAGGTGCCGCTGCCCCCGTACGGTGGCTGCAACCTGGGCTCGATCAACCTGGCCCGCTTTGTGCACGACCCCTTTGCCGAGCACCCCAAGGTGGACTGGGCCGCACTGAAAGTGGTGGCCGGCATCGCCACGCGTTTCCTGGACGATGTACATGACATCTCCTTGTTTCCGCTGAAGGCGCAGGAAAAAGCGGTGCGCGCCAGCCGCAGGATCGGGCTGGGCATCACCGGCCTGGCCGACATGTTGCTGATGCTGGGTTTGCGCTATGGCTCTCAGGCCAGTCTTGACCTGACACGCGAGATCATGAGCACGATCCGTGACACGGCCTATCTCACTTCGTTCGAGACGGCCAGGGAAAAGGGTGCCTTCCCCGCGTTCGACAAAATCAGATTTGGCGCCAGTCCGTTTGTGCTGACACTTCCGCATGAGTTGCAGGACGCCATTGCCGAGCACGGCATTCGCAACAGCCACCTGCTGGCAGTGGCGCCCACCGGCGCCATCAGCTTGCTGGCCAACAATGTGTCGAGCGGCATCGAGCCCATTTTTGCCGCCAGGGCCACGCGCGGCGTGCGCGGTGCCGATGGCCGAACTGTCACGTTCGAGGTCGAAGACGCCGCCGTGAGCCAGTACCGGCGCCTGCATGGCGGCCAGGCTGTCTGGCCGAAGCAGCTGGTGACGGTGAAAGACATCAGCGCCGAAGAGCAATTGCGCATGATGGCGGTGGTGCAATCCTGCGTGGACAGCGCCATCTCGAAAACAGTGCGTTTGCCCACAAGCAGCAGCGCCCAGGAGCTTGAACTCGCAGCCCTGCAGGCCTGGGAACTCGGGCTCAAGGGCTTTGCGGTTTACCGCGAGGGCAGCCGGGGCGTTGCCTCAATCGGGTAGTTCCAGGGCGCGATCGACACGCTTTTTCAGCTCGGCTCCGGTGAACTGGGTCAGGTCGCTGGCCACGCTGCGCCTCAGGGCATGTTGCGTTGCCGGGCTCAGACATGGCTTGAGTTCGCCCAGCATCTGGCTGCTGGCAATCAGCACCAGTGCGCTGCAGCGCTGTGTGGCCACGGTGTTGTTGAGGTAGTCAGCCAGTTGTCGGGCGAAGCTGCCACGCGCCTTGTCCTGCGCATCGGTGCGGGGCTCGAACTGGGTGCCCGCATGCGCGGTGCGGCCATGCCCCTTGCCAGCCGCCCCAGTCAGGTCGCCGCCGTTCTGGCCTGACAGGCTGGCGCGGGGGAAGACAAAGTCGCTCAGCTCGGTGAGCGAATGATCTGACGAGCGCTCGAAGCAACGTGCCCGTTCGCCATTGGCGATCAAAATCCAGCTTTTTTCCATGATGGTCCTCTTTCCTGGTAATTGTCAAAACATGGGGGCGCCGCCTGGCATCGCGCTCTCTGATTCGGGCGACGGCCTGGGCGCCGACGCGATCATGCAATCGGTGGTCAGGATCAGACCGGCGATGGAGGCCGCGTTTTGCAGCGCCAGACGCGTCACCTTGGCCGGGTCGATCACGCCCATCTGCAGCAGGTCGCCATAAGTGCGCGTGGCCGCATTGAAGCCAAAGGCAGGCTCGGCAGATTCGTCAATCCGGTTCAGAATGACCGAAGGCTCATCGCCGGCGTTGCTGACGATGCAGCGCAGTGGTTCTTCCATGGCGCGAGTCACCAGCCGGATGCCCGAGGTTTCATCAAGCGTCTTGCCGGTCAAATCGGCCAGTGCACGGCGCGCCCGCAACAAAGCCACGCCGCCGCCCGGAACAATGCCTTCCTCAACTGCCGCACGGGTGGCGTGCAGGGCGTCTTCCACCCGCACCTTGCGCTCTTTCAACTCGGTCTCGGTGGCGGCACCAACCTTGATCAGCGCCACGCCACCCGACAATTTGGCGGCGCGCTCGTCGAGCTTGTCGCGTTCATAGTCGCTGCTGGCCAGTTCGCGCTCCTTGCGGATCGTGGCGATGCGCTCTTTGATGGCCTTCGGGCTACCGGCGCCGCCGATCAGTGTGGTGGCTTCCTTGGTGATTTCCGCTCGGGTGGCGCGCCCCAGGTCGGACAGCTTGACCTTGCCCAGCGTCAGCCCCACCTCGTCGCTCACCACCGTGCCGCCGGTCAGCACCGCAATGTCCTTCACCATGGCCTTGCGTCGGTCGCCGAAGCCGGGTGCCTTGACGGCGCAGGTTTTCAGGGTACCGCGTATGGTGTTGATGACCAGCGCCGCCAGCGAGTCGTTGTCCACCTCCTCGGCAATCACCAGCAGGGGGCGGCCGGCCTTGACAATTTCTTCGAGCAGCGGCAACAGGTCCTTCAGTGTAGACAGCCGGCCTTCGCAGAGCAAAATCGCCACATCCTCCAGCACGACACTCTGGCGTTCGGCGTCGTTGATGAAGTAGGGCGACAAAAATCCGCGGTCGAACTGTAGCCCTTCCACCACTTCAAGCACGCTTTCCAGGCCGGAACCATCCTCGATCGTGATGGCACCCTCGCGCCCCACCTTGTCGATGGCGCCGGCGAGCAGGTCGCCAATGGAATTGTCATTGTTGGCCGAGATGGCTGCCACATGGGCGATTTCCTGTGACGTGGCGCAGGGCCTGGCCATGGACTTGAGCTCAGCCACCACAGTGCTGACGGCCTGTTCGATGCCGCGCTTGAGGTCCATCGGGTTCATGCCACCGGCCAGGTAGCGCAAGCCCTCCTGGATCATGCCGTGGGCCAGCACCGTTGCAGTGGTGGTGCCATCGCCGGCCATTTCGCTGGTGCGGGCGGCAACCTCGCGCAGCAATTGTGCGCCCATGTTCTCGAAGCGGTCCTCGAGCTCGATCGACTTGGCCACCAGCACGCCGGAATTCACGATTTGTGGCGCGCCGAAGTCACGCTCCAGTATCACGGTGCGTCCGCGCGGCCCCAGTGTCACCTTGACGGCCTCGGCCAGTGCATCCACACCGCTGCGGATCTTGGCGCGGGCTTCGTCGTGGAACAGCAGTTTTTTGGGGTTCATGGTGTCATGCCTTCATGAATGATGAGTGTTCATGCTAGGCCGGACCAATTGCGTCAATAATGAGAAATCTCAATGGTGCAGAAGTTAGGCCATTCAAAATGATCCAGCTGAAAGGAACAACCATGAAAAAGCTTTCAATGAACCTGGGTGGCAGCGCGCTGATCGCTTCGGCAATGCTGCTCAGTGGCTGTGTGCTTGAATTGCAGAACAGACAGGCTTCTGAAGAACTTGCCCGGCTGTCGCAACCACCCGGTTCGGTCTATACCGGTTGGCGTGTCTTTCAGGACCGGTGCTCGGGCTGCCACGGTTCGACTGCCACCGGAACAACGGTTGCGCCAGACCTGTTGCCCAAAGTTCGCCAAATGAGCTCACGACAGTTTGTCGATTTTGTGCTCACGCGCTACGACTGGAATCTGCCGGTCGCAAACGCCGGCGGCGACAGTGCTGCCCGCGCGGAATTGATCGAACAAATCCTGCAGCGCAAACAAGGCGCGCTCACCATGCCCGTGTGGCAGGGCGAACCCCGCGTGAACGCCCATATTGCAGACCTGTATACCTACCTCTCTGCGCGCGCCGACGGCAGCCAGGGTCCGGAACAGCCGGTGCGGTAACGCTGTCCACACAGCAGAAGCTAAGGCGGGAAGGCGAGCAGGGCGTTGTGATAGCTCCCGCTTTGCCCCCGTTGCTGGCCTATGAAAAAGCCCGCTATTTTTTTGAATAGCGGGCTTTCCCAGGTTTACTTGGTGCCGGAGAGATGAATCGAACACCCGACCTTCTCATTACGAATGAGCTGCT
>JBBINL010000075.1:0-12111 GCA_037443905.1 Burkholderiales bacterium
AAACCATCTTCCATGCCAGCGACTCGCCGGCACCCAGGGGTTTGAGCTCGGCTTCGCCGAAGGCAAAACGCTCGGGCACGGTCCAGGCCTGGCGCCTGAGGGTGATCTTGCCGGTATTGCGCGGCAGACCATAAAAATCTGCGCCGTTGAAACTGGCAAAAGCCTCCAGCCTGTCGAGCGCGCCCGCCGATTCAAACGCCTGCGCATACAGTTCCATGGCCGTGAACGCGGTGTAGCAGCCGGCGCAGCCGCTGGCGCTTTCCTTGAGGTGCAGCGCGTGCGGCGCGCTGTCAGTGCCAAGAAAAAATCTGGAGTTGCCGCTGGTTGCGGCAGCCAGCAAGGCCTGGCGATGGCCCTCGCGCTTGAGCACCGGCAGACAGTAGTAATGCGGGCGGATGCCGCCGGTAAAGAGGGCGTTGCGGTTGTACAGCAGGTGGTGCGCGGTGAGCGTTGCGGCGGTGAAACGGTCGGCATCAAGCACATATTGCGCCGCCTCGCGCGTGGTGATGTGCTCAAACACGATTTTCAGTTCGGGGAAATCACGGCGCAGCGGGATCAGCTGGGTGTCGATGAACACCGACTCGCGGTCGAACAGGTCGATCTCGGGCGCGGTCACTTCACCGTGCAGCAGCAGCGGCATGCCCGCGCGCTGCATGGCTTCCAGTGTGGCGTAGGTCTTGCGCAGGTCGGTCACACCGGCGTCGCTGTTGGTGGTGGCGCCTGCCGGGTAGAGCTTGACGGCAACGATGCCGGCCGCCTGGGCGCGGACAATTTCATCGGGCGGCAGCATGTCGGTGAGGTAGAGCGTCATCAGCGGCTCGAACGTCAGCCCGGCGGGCACCGCCGAGCGGATGCGCGCCTGGTAGGCCAGTGCCTGCGCGGTGGAGGTGACCGGCGGGCGCAAGTTGGGCATGATGATGGCACGGCCAAACTGCGCTGCCGTGTGCGGCACCACGGTGCCCAGTGCGGCAGCGTCGCGCACGTGCAGGTGCCAGTCGTCAGGTCGGGTCAGGGTCAGGGTGTTGCTCATGTCGGGTCGTCTGGCAAGGGAACGCGGGTCAGAATGTGCCGCCCTGGGCCAGCAGGTAGTTCCACAAGGCCTGCGCGTTGTGCGCGCTTGCGTCGTTGTCGCGGCGTGCGGCTGTGGTGCCGGTCTTGAGTTCCTGGCGGTGCGACGGGCGCTCGCGGTAGGCGCGAATTTCCATGGTGATGCTCAGGTCCTTGAGCTCTGGCGGCGCGGCGCTGACCAGCTTGCTGGCGCGCAATTCCTTGCGCACCGCGCTCATGGGCAAAAAGGCCACGCCGTGGCCTTCGAGCGCCATGGCTTTCAGGCCTTCGGCCATGTCGGTCTCGTAGACCCGGTCGAAGTGGATGGGGGCGTTGCTGCGTTTCAGGATCAGCTCCACCATCTGGCCCAGATAGGCACCTTGCGCGTAGCCCAGATAGGGCAGGGGATGTTCGGTCTTGCCCGGCAGCTCGAACAGCGGGTTACCGTGCGGGTCGGGCTTGCTGTAGGGCGCCACCACTTCTTCGCCCAGGCTGACCATTTCATAGCGGTTGGCATCGAGCTGGTTGGGTTGTGATGGATGATGGTAGGCAATCAGCAGATCGCAACTGCCTTCCACCAGGCGCATCACGGCATCGTGCACATTGAGCGCGATCAGGCGGCTTTTGATGGCGCCAAAACTGGCGCGCAGGGCCGTGACCCAGGCCGGGAAAAAGGTAAATGCCAGGGTATGGGGCACGGCAAACTCGATCACATCCTGGGCAGCGGTGGCGTGGCCGCGCAGCATGGCGCGCGTGGTCTGCAGGGCCTGCAGCATTTCCAGCGCCTGGTCGCGCAGCGTCTCGCCGGCGGGCGTGAGGCGCGTCGGGTAGCTGCTGCGGTCCACCAGGTCAGATCCGGCCCAGGCTTCGAGTGACTGGATGCGTCGCGAAAATGCCGGCTGCGTCACATGGCGCAATTGCGCCGAGCGGCTGAAACTGCGGGTTTCAGCCAGGCTGACAAAATCTTCAAGCCATTTGGTTTCCATGGGGCACGATTGTGTAGCAAAGCGGATGTCTGGCTGGCGGTCGGGCGTATCTATTCAAGGGCCAACCAGCTGGGCATAGGCCTGGCGGGTTGACGGCGCCACGGCGGACAGCACCTGGGCATAGGCGGTCTGGTGGCGCGCCAGCAAGCGAGTGGAGGCCACCATTTTGGAGCGGCAAAACCAGTGGCAGCTGTGCTGCATCAGCATCAGTTCTGCCGACAGCATGAAGGCCTTGCTTTTGGGCGCCAGAGCCAGGCTGTTTTGCACGACCTGGGAGATGCCGTGGGCGTGCACGCTGAGCAATTTGCGCATGTCCAGTGTCATGGAAGGCAGATGCTCAATGACAAAAGGCAAAGCCAGCGGCAGCCGGCTCAGCCTGGCCTGCGGTTCGGGGACCTCGGCAAATTCGAGCACAAAGCGGTTGAACTGTTCGCTCAGCGTTTGCTCGGAAGGCTCCAGATGGTGCCAGACCTGATCCTGACGCGTTTGGCTGGCTTCACCCAGTGCGCGTTGGTAACCACCGAGCACATCCTGCATCAACTTCTCGATCTGGAATTTCCCCAGGTAGCTGCCGAGCAGGGCAACGCGCTGCGCTTGCTCGCGCGCCTTGAAAAAGTGCATGCCAAGGGCCAGCAGGATGACAAAACCAAAAATATCCATGAGAGCGGGCAAAGAGAAGAGTCGGGTCGCCCGAGTGTAGTGGCTGGCTCATGGCTCCAGCCGCGCCAGCGCTGCCCGGATGCGCGCGATGGTGTGCTCCACCGGCGCCTTTCTGGACACTTCCAGCCCGAGCCGGCGCGCAATGTCATTGACACGCGCTGGATGCAGCGGCAGGCCACCGGCGTCGATGGCGGCGATCAACAGTGCGGCCTGCTGACGGACCGAAGGCGCAGCCTGGCGCCGGCCAAGCAGGTTTTTGAGCCAGGGCAACACACCGGTCATGGGCGATGACCCGACGCGCATCCGGCCTGGACTTGCAAATGGCTTTTGCCGGGATTGCGGTAATGCATGGGGTTCCTGTCAGGTTGGAAAAATGTGCATGCCGAGGGACATGGCAGGCAAAAGCAGTCAGCCCGTGAAATCACTCCGAACTCTGCTGCAGTGCCCACATCTGCGCGTAGCGGCCACCTGATGCCAGCAGGGCCGCATGCGTGCCGCGCTCGAGGATGCGACCGGCTTCCATGACCAGAATCTCATGCGCGTCGACCACCGTGGACAGGCGGTGCGCGATGACCAGCGTGGTCTTGTTTTGCGCCACGCTTTGCAGCTCGGCCTGGATGGCGCGCTCGTTGGCCGAGTCCAGCGCCGAGGTGGCTTCGTCAAAAATCAGGATCGGCGGATTTTTGAGCAGCGTGCGGGCAATCGCCACGCGCTGTTTTTCGCCGCCCGAGAGTTTCAGGCCGCGCTCGCCCACCATGGTGTCGTAGCCCTTGGGCGTGGCCGTGATGAAGTCGTGGATGTGCGCCGACCTGGCGGCCTCGACGACTTGATCGCGCGTGGCCCCCGGCTTGCCGTAGGCGATGTTGTACTCGATGGTGTCGTTGAACAGCACGGTGTCTTGCGGCACGATGCCAATGGCTTGCCGCACCGATGCCTGGGTGACCTGCCTGATGTCCTGCCCGGCAATCAGTATCTGGCCGCCTTGCACGTCGTAGAAGCGAAACAGCAGCCGCGCCAGCGTCGATTTGCCCGAGCCCGACGGCCCCACCACCGCCACGGTCTTGCCGGCCGGAATTTCAAAACTGATGTCGTGCAGGATCGGGCGCGCCGGGTCGTAGGCAAAGTTGACATGGCTGAATGCGACGCTGACGTTGTCGGGGGCAAGGAGAAGGTCGGGCGCGGCGGGCGCATCGGCAATCTCGCGCTCGCGCTCCATCAGCGTGAACATTTTTTCCAGGTCGGTCAGGCCCTGCTTGATCTCGCGGTACAGCACGCCCAGAAAACCCAGCGGAATGTAGAGCTGGATCATGAAGGCGTTGACCATCACCAGGTCACCCAGCGTCATGTGACCGTCGACCACGCCCTGGGTGGCGCGCCACAGCATGGCCACCAGTCCGGCGGCAATGATCAGCTGCTGGCCGGTGTTGAGGATGCTCAAGGTGGTCTGGCTCTTCAGCGCCGCCTTGCGGTAGCGCTCCAGATTGTCGTCGTAGCGCCTGGCCTCGAATTCTTCGTTGTTGAAATATTTCACCGTCTCGTAGTTCAGCAGCGAGTCGATGGCGCGGCTGTGTGCGGTGCTGTCGAGCTCGTTCATCTGTTTTCTGAACTGGGTTCGCCATTCTGTGACGGTTATGGTGAAGACGATGTACAGCACTAGCGCCGTGATGGTGATCCAGGCAAACCACATGTCGAACCTGACGGCCAGAATGCTCAGCACCAGCGTAACCTCGATCAGTGTCGGAAAGATGCTGTAGAGCGAGTAGCTGATGAGCGAATGCACGGCACGGGTGCCACGCTCGATGTCGCGCGTCATGCCGCCGGTCTGGCGCTCAAGGTGAAAGCGCAGGCTCAGGGCGTGCAGGTGGCGGAACACCTGCACGGAAATGCTGCGCGACGCGCCCTCGGTGGCCTTGGCAAAGATCAGCTCGCGCAACTCGGCAAACAGCGTGGTCGACAGGCGCAGCAGACCGTAGGCCACCAGTAAACCCAGCGGCACGATCAGCAGGGCCTCGGCGCCAGCATCTGCTTTTGGGGTCATGGTATCGACCAGCTCCTTGAGCAGCAGCGGAACGCCGACGTTGGCCAGCTTGGCGCCTACCATGAAGGCCAGCGCGGCGATGACGCGCCACTTGTATTGCCACAGGTACGGAAACAGGCGCTTCAAGGTGGCCCAGTCGGAGCGGGGCGATTTTTCACTGTTGGCACTGGCATAGGCTGAAGCGCCGGGGTCGCCGCGGTAGCGTGCGGATGAATGGCTGCGCATGGGAGACAATCCTGAACATTTGCGGGACAGACCGCAGCGGCACACAATGCGCCAGCGCTGCCCCCATCACCTGATAACCAAGGATTGTGCCCATGTCTGAAAACACACACCCCAACGCCGTGCAACTGCCCACTGACGAACAGCTGGTGCTCAAGGTGATCCCGATGCCGCGCGATGTCAACGCCAACGGCGACATTTTTGGCGGCTGGGTGATGGCCCAGGTCGACCTGGCCGGCGCGGTGATTGCCGCGCCCTGCGCCGGCGGCCGCATGGCAACGGTGGCGGTGAATGAATTCATCTTCAAGCAGCCGGTGCGGGTGGGCGACATTCTGTCGTTTTTCGGCAAGCTGGTGCGCATTGGCCGCACCTCGATCACCGTCAAGATCGAGGTCTACGCCGAGAACTTCCGCGCCCAGGGCAGTTACACCAAGGTCACCGAGGCTTCGCTCACCTATGTGGCCATCGATGACCAGGGCAAACCGCGAGTGGTGCCCAGGCCAGCCGCCTGACTACGAGACGATATAGGCCGCCGAGCCGGTGGACAGCAATTTGCCGTCAGCGCCCAGAAACTCCATGCGGGTGGAGGCCACCCGTGAGCCCAGTCGCATGACCTCGGCGCGCAGCTCAAAGCACTCGCCAATGCCCGGGCGCAGATAGTCGACCCGCAAATCGATGGTGCCAAGCTTGGCAAAGCGCTGCAGCCGCTGCGCGGGCGACTCGTCCATGTGGCGCGCGCCGATGGCCGCCATCACCGCCAGACCACCCAGCGCATCCAGGCTGGCACTGATGACGCCGCCGTGGATGCGGTTGTAGGCATAGTGGCCGACCAGGCTGGGCTTCATGTCGATGCGAGCCCGCACCTGGTTTGACTTGATCGACACGATCCTGAGCCCCAGCACCTGGTTGAAAACGATCAGCTCCTCAAAAATCTTGGCCAGACCGGCGATGAATTCGGCTTCAAATTCGATCTCCGGGGGCGGTGCGGCGGTTCGCGTCATGGGGCATCCGATGACATCAGAGATGGCAAGCCGGAGGTCAACTGCCCAGCAAGCCCTTCTTGAGGCTGGCGTCAACCGGTTTGTCACCCAGCCAGATGCGCAGCACCGCGGTAAAGAAATCTTCGCCGGCAATCACGCTGCCGCGCAGCTTGCCATTGACCGTGACCTGTGTGCCCGAACCAGGCAGGTATTCGAAATGGATCTCATCGCCTTTTTTGGCTTCGCCCACCGCCTTGAGGGTGGCATTGAGCGCGTCGATTTGCGGCTTCATGGCGGCGAACTGCGCCTCGGTATGGTTGTCACGCAGGCCGTCGTTGAGCGCGCCAGCAAAGCTTTCGGCATCGACATTGCGCAACATGGTGATGGTGACGCGGCGTGCCCCCTTCTGTGCCAGCAACTGGTCGGCGCTGGTCGCTTTTTGCGGCACATACAGGCCGGCCACGTAGACCTTGAAGAAAACCTTGGTGCGCAAGCCGGCGCCATTGAGCTGCAGCGTGTCAGCACCCAGCTGGCTGCTGGCCGGGAGCTTGACACCTTCGACCTCGAGTGGCTGCGCCCAGGCAACCAGGGCGGCGCAGCTTAGCACTAGGGTGGCGAGGGCACGCTGGAAAGACTTGAAATGTGACATGGAGGTGGTCCTTGGTTGAAGCTTACTTGAACAGGAGAGAGCGTTGAAAAGCAGTGCGAATCATTTGTTGGGCCTGCGGGCTGTCCCACTCACGCGCACCGGTGATTTTGCCGAGCACCCGGCCACTGGCATCGACCAGCACCGTCAGTGGCAGATGCTCGGCGCCCAGCATGTGCTCGAGTTCGAGTTCGCGGTCAATGTAATGGTTCAGGGTGGCCTTGCTTTTGCGCAGGAAGCTCTTGGCGGACTCGGGGTAGTCGTCGGTGGAAATGCCGATGACGTTGAATTGGTGGCCCAGGTCGCTCCAGGCCAGGCGCTCGAGCGAATCCATCTCCTGGATGCAGGGCGGGCACCAACTGGCCCATACGTTGATGATCAGCGGCTTGCCTCGAAAAGCCGACAGTTTCTGGTCAGGGCCATTCAAACCGCGCATCACGGCATCGCGCAGCACACTGCCCACTTCCACTTCACCTGGTGTGTTGGCCGCAGCGCTGGTGGCCAGTGCCAGTCCAAGCCCCAGCCAGAGGGCGGCCAGCCCGCGCCTTGCATTCATGAACCACATCCGCCGAGCCCCTTTCCAAGCGTTTGAAACAGGGTTCATTTTGACACTTTGCGTTTTTGATTCGGGTCAAATACGGGAAAAATCGGGCTGGCGTTTTTCCATGAAGGCAGAAAAGGCTTCGCGCGCGGCGGGCTCGGCCAGCATGCGGCCGAACAACGCGCCCTCTTCGGCCATGCGCTCGGCCACCAGGTTGGCCTGGCCCTGCTTCATCAGGCGTTTGGTGGCCAGCAGCGAGGCCATCGGTTTGCTGGCCAGTTTTTGCGCCTGGCGCCGGGCCAGCGCGTTGGCCTCAAGGGGCGGCACGATGCGGCTGACCAGGCCCATTTCCAGGGCGGCCTCGGCCATGAACGGTTCACCCAGCAGCAGTGCCTCGGCGGCGCGGCCATAGCCCATTCGCTGCGGCGCCAGCAGGCTCGATGCCGCCTCGGGGCAGACCCCCAGATTGACAAACGGCATGGAAAAAGCGGCGTTGTCGCCGGCATACACCAGGTCGCAATGGAACAGCATGGTGGTACCGATGCCCACCGCCGGACCGCACACCGCCGCCACAACGGGTTTGCTGAAGCTGCTGATGGCGCGCATGAAACGAAACACCGGCGCCTCCAGCGTGGTGGGCGGGGTCTGCAGAAAGTCGGCAATGTCGTTGCCGGCGCTGAAAATGCTTTCGTGCCCCTGGATCACCAGCACCCGCACCCCAGCATCGGCCTGTGCCAGCGCGATCGCCTCGGCCATGCCCGCGTACATTTCGGCGGTGAACGCGTTTTTCTTGGCGACGCGATTGAGCGTGAGGGTGGTCACCGCGTCGCTGGTGTCGATCAAAAGGTCGGTCATGAGTGTTTCCTTGGGGCTGATGGCGGGTGATGGTCAGACGCGCTCAAAAATGCCAGCAGCGCCCTGGCCCATGCCGATGCACATGGTGACCATGCCATATTTGCCCTGCGTACGCTGCAAACCATGGATCACGGTGGCGGCGCGGATGGCACCGGTAGCGCCCAGCGGGTGGCCCAGGGCAATGGCGCCGCCCATCGGGTTGACACGGGCCTGGTCCAGCCCCAGCGTGTTGATGACCGCCAGCGACTGCGCGGCAAAGGCTTCATTCAATTCGATCCAGTCGATCTGGTCGAGCGTCAGGCCGCCGTTTTTCAGCGCTGCGGGAATCGCCTCGATCGGGCCGATGCCCATGAACTGCGGGGGCACGCCCTTGGCGGCAAACGACACAAAGCGCGCCAGCGGTTTCAGGCCGAATTGCTTGACGGCTTGCTCGCTGGCCAGGATCAGCGCACCGGCGCCGTCCGAGGTTTGCGAGCTGTTGCCCGCCGTGACCGTGCCGCGCGCGGCAAACGGATTCTTGAGCTTGGCCAGGCCTTCCAGGCTGGTGTCGGCGCGCGCGCCTTCGTCCAGACTGACGACGCGCCTGGTCTCGATCACTTCACCGGTGGCCAGGTTGGGCGCGCGGTCGATCACCTCGATCGGCGTGGTCTCGGCGCTGAAATGGCCGGAGGCTTGCGCCGCCAGCGCACGCTGGTGCGACTGCAGGGCAAACGCATCCTGCGCCTCGCGGCTGACCTTCCATTGTGTTGCCACCTTCTCGGCGGTCAGGCCCATCCCGTAGGCGATGCCGACGTTTTCATCGTTCTCGAACATCAGTGGTGAGAACGACGGCGCATTGCCGCCCATCGGCACCATGCTCATGCTTTCGACACCCGCGGCGATCATCACATCAGCCTCGCCGACGCGGATGCGGTCGGCAGCCATCTGGATCGCGGTCACGCCCGAGGCGCAAAAGCGGTTGATCGTCACGCCGCCCACGCGGGTGGGCAGGCCCGCCAGAACCGCGGCGGTGCGGGCAATGTTGAGGCCCTGCTGGCCCTCGGGCATGGCGCAGCCGCAGACGATGTCTTCAATGGCGTTGGGGTCGAGCCCGGGCGCCTGCGCCAGCGCCGATTGCAGCACCTTGACGAGCAGGTCGTCCGGGCGCATGTTGCGGAAAAACCCGCGCGACGATTTGCCAATGGGGCTGCGCGTGGCAGCGACGATGTAGGCTTCTGTGAGTTGTTTCATGGTGATCCTCAAATGATCGAAAAAATGGGGTGGTGGTCGCTTTGATGCAGTTGATCCATCACGAACTCAGTTACGAACCGGCTTGCCGTTTTGCATCATGCCCATGATGCGCTCCTGCGTCTTGGGATTGCCCAGCAACTCGCCAAACGCCTTGCGCTCCAGGGTCATCAGGTACTCTTCATCGACCAGACTGCCGGCATCGACGTCGCCACCGCAGACCACCCAGGCGATCTGGCAGCCGATGAAGTAGTCGTAGGCGCTGATGAAGCCGCCGTCGCGCATGTTCACCAGCGTGCCCTTGATGGTCGCCAGGCCGCTGCGGCCGGCCACCGGGAACAGGCGCTTGAGCGGGGCGCGGTAGCCGCTGTCGGCCATGGCACGGGCCTCGTTGATGGCGACGAACAGCAACTCGTCCTTGTGCGGCACGATCACGTCGCAGTCGAGCAGGTAGCCGAGCTTGCGCGACTCCAGCGCGCTGGTGCCCACCTTGGCCATCGCCGCGGCGGTGAAACCCTCGGTCAGGAAAGGCAGCAGGTCCTTGCCCGTGGAGCAGGCGGCGTTCTCGGCGGCACGGCGGGCAATGTAGGCCAGGCCACCGCCGCCCGGTACCAGGCCCACGCCCACTTCGACAAGGCCGATGTAGCTTTCCATGGCTGCGACGCGCTTGGCCGAATAAGCGGCCAATTCGCAACCACCGCCCAGCGCCAGGCCGCGCACGGCGGATACCACCGGCACGTTGGCGTAGCGCAGTTTCAGCATGGCTTGCTGCATCTCCAGCTCGGCCTGGGCAATGGCCTTGACGCCGCCGGTCATGAAAGCGGGCAACATGGCCTGCAGGTCGGCACCCGCTGAAAAGACGTCGTCGTTGCTCCAGATCACAAGCCCCTTGTACTTGTCTTCGGCCAACGCCAGGCCCCGCAGCAGGCCATCGATCACGTCCGGGCCGATCGCATGCATCTTGGTCTTGATGCTGGCAATGACCACTTCGTCATCGAGCGTCCACAGGCGCATGGCATCGTCTTCGTGCAGCGTGGTACCTGCCGTGGCAGCCGATGGCGCTTTGGCGCCGAGCACGCTTTCCGGGAAGTGCTGGCGCGCATAGACCGGCAACTGGCGCACCGGCACGAACTGGCCCCTGGCTGGACTCCATGAGCCTTGCGGCGTGTGCACGCCACCGGCATCTGCCACCGGGCCGCTGAACACCCACTGCGGCAGCGGCGCGTTGCACAGCGCTTTGCCCGCGTCGATGTCTTCCTTGACCATGTTCGCAACGTCGAGCCAACCGGCTTCTTGCCACAGCTCAAACGGCCCCTGCTTCATGCCAAAGCCCCAGCGCATGCAGAAGTCGACGTCGCGCGCGTTGTCGGCGATCTCGGCCAGGTGCACGGCGGCGTAGTGGAAGGCGTTGCGCAGAATTGCCCACAGAAACTGCCCTTGTGCGCCCTCGGCGTTGCGCAGCAGCTTCAGACGTTCTGCGGCCGGCTTTTTCAACATGCGGGTGTAGACCTCGTCGGCCTTTTCACCGGCTGGCACATAGGTTTTTGTCTTGAGGTCGAAGCGCTGGATCTCACGCCCGACCTTCTTGAAGAAACCTGCCTTGGCCTTTTGCCCCAGGTGGCCCATCTCGATCAGGGTTTTCAACACCTCGGGTGTGGCAAAGCTGGGGTAGAACGGATCGGTTTCCGGGCTCAGCGTGTCTTGCAGCGTCTTGATGACGTGCGCCATCGTGTCCAGACCCACCACGTCGGCGGTGCGGAAGGTGCCACTGCTGGCACGCCCGAGCTTCTTGCCGGTGAGGTCATCGACAACGTCATAGCTCAGGCCGAAGTTTTCCACCTCTTTCATGGTGGACAACATGCCTGCCACACCGATGCGGTTGGCGATGAAGTTGGGCGTGTCTTTCGCGCGCACCACGCCCTTGCCCAGATTGCTCGTCACAAAGGCTTCCAGGTTGTCCAGAATGTGCGGCTCGGTGGTGGGGGTGTTGATCAGCTCCACCAGCAGCATGTAGCGCGGCGGGTTGAAGAAATGGATGCCGCAAAAGCGCGGTTTGATTTCTTCTGGCAGCACTTCACTGAGCTTGGTGATGGACAGCCCCGAGGTGTTGGAGGCCACGATGGCGTGCGGCGCCACGAACGGCGCGATCTTTTTGTACAGGTCGAGCTTCCAGTCCATGCGCTCGGCGATGGCTTCGATGACCAGGTCGCAGTCCTTGAGCTGATCCATGTGCTCTTCGTAATTGGCCTGCTGGATCAGCGCGGCATCTGCCACCACGCCCAGTGGCGACGGCTTGAGCTTCTTGAGCCCCTCGATGGCGCGGCTGACGATGCCGTTTTTCGGGCCTTCCTTGGCGGGAAGATCAAACAACACCACGGGCACTTTGCAATTGACCAGGTGCGCGGCAATTTGCGCGCCCATCACACCGGCACCAAGCACGGCAACTTTTTTAACGTTGAAACGGGACATGTTTTTTCCTTGAGTGATTGATCAGGCCAGGGCGGCGTCGGTGTCCATCAGCACTTTACTGCCAGTGCGGGCAGTACGCATCAGGGTGGCGGTCTCGGGGAACAGCTTGGCGAAATAAAAACGCGCCGTTTGCAGCTTGGCGGTATAGAACGGGTCGGTATTGCCCGCGGCGATCTGGCGCAGCGCCACCTGCGCCATGCGCGCCCAGAAGTAACCCAGCACCAGATGACCGGCCACACGCAGATAGTCCACCGCGGCCGCGCCCACCTCGTCCGGATTCTGGAACGCCTTGAAGCCGATCTCGGTGGTGAACTTGCTCATCTGATCGCCCAGGATCGCGATCGGCGTGATGAATTCGGCCATCTTTTCGTTGAAGCCTTCTTCCGCGACCAACGCAGCGACGAGTTTGCCGAATTTCTTCAGCGTCGCGCCGTTGTTGC
>JBBINL010000076.1:0-12075 GCA_037443905.1 Burkholderiales bacterium
GGGAAAACCCGGTTTTCAATCAGCAATGATTCAACGGCGGTGGTCGGTGTAGTCACAGGTAAGTCTCCTCTGGTTAAATAAAAAAACGCCCGCTAATGTCATGGCTGGCACTTACAGGCCACTGACTTTCAGGAGTTGAGCGCGTCAATTCCATAAAATTGGGTCATCTCCAATACTTTAATGCAAACTTCAATGAGTTCTTCAGAGACACCCGTTTCCCCCGCCCTGCGCCCGATTCCCCGCCTGATTTTTGCCAGTCGCTGGCTGCAGTTGCCACTTTATCTGGGTCTGATTGCTGCACAAGGTGTTTATGTGTTTCACTTCTGGGTCGAACTCGTGCACCTGCTGGAGGCGGCTTTTGGCAACCAGACGGCGCTGCAGGCGCTGATTGAAGGCATTGGTTACAAAACCGATCTGCCCATCATTCAACTCAACGAGACCATCATCATGCTGGTGGTGCTGGCGCTGATCGATGTGGTGATGATTTCCAACCTGCTGATCATGGTGATTGTGGGAGGCTACGAAACGTTTGTCAGCCGTTTGAACCTGGAAGGCCACGAGGATCAGCCCGAATGGCTGGACCACGTCAATGCCTCGGTGCTCAAGGTCAAACTGGCCACCGCCATCATTGGCATCAGCTCGATCCACCTGCTCAAAACCTTTATCAATGCGGGTAATTACAGTGACAAGGTGCTGATTGCACAAACCGTCATTCACATCACCTTTTTGCTCTCAGCCATGGCCATTGCCTACACCGACCGGCTGATGTCGCACAAACCTGCTGCTTCACATTAACCCGACGGGGTGTTCGTCTGAATTGTCTGACCATGCGCCAGCGCCATGACTTGCTCGGGCGGCAAGGATTTGAGCTGGTGGTCGCTCCAGACCTGTCGCCAGTGCCGTGCCCCCGGCAAGCCGTGTCGTAAACCTAACATGTGACGGGCAATGCCTGGCCACGGCGTTGCCAGGCGGGTGGCTTGCTGCCGCATGTAATCCACCATCTGTTGCTCAACGGAGTCACGCGTCTGGCCAGGCTGCATGACAGAGGCAAAAAACTGGGTGTCCCATTCGTTCAGCCACCAGGGGTTATGGTAGGCCTCGCGGCCCAGCATGACGCCATCGACATGCTTCAGGTGTTGCTCGATCTGGTCTGTCCTGGTGATTCCGCCATTGAGCACGATTTCAAGCGCCGGAAAATCTCGTTTGAGCTGGTAGACCCGGTCATGGCGCAGCGGCGGCAGCTCGCGGTTATCCTTGGGACTCAGGCCCTGCAACCAGGCGTTGCGCGCGTGCACGATGAACGTGCGGCAACCAGCCAGGCTCAGGGTGCCGACAAAGTCACGCACAAAGTCATAACTCTCGGTTTTGTCGATGCCAATGCGGTGTTTGACCGTGACCGGAATCGACACCACATCGAGCATGGCTTTGACGCCATCGGCCACCAAACCCGGCTCGCGCATCAAACAGGCGCCAAAGGCTCCGCGCTGCACCCGTTCGCTGGGGCAGCCGCAATTGAGGTTGATCTCGTCGTAGCCCCATTGCTCGCCGAGCCGTGCGCAGTGCGCCAGGTCGCCGGGTTCACTGCCGCCAAGTTGCAGCGCCAGAGGATGTTCTTCAGCATTGAAGCGCAGATGACGTGACACATCACCGTGCATCAGCGCACCCGTGGTCACCATCTCGGTGTACAGCAGCGCATGGCGGGACAACAGCCGGTGAAAATATCGGCAATGGCGATCCGTCCAATCGAGCATGGGCGCAACGCAGATTTTGTGACTGATCACAGCGTTTGAAGTGGCAGGTTTGAAAGATGCCATTTTCCCCTGCTTGAGGCCGCAGCCTGATGCCACAGCAGGAAACACTTTTAAAAAACAGTTCTTGAGCGCGATGGGATAATTTGCAGCATGATCATCACTTACAAAGACCCCGAAGGCATCGCCGGCATGCGCATCGCCGGCCGACAGGCAGCTGAACTGCTGGACTATCTGGCCCAGTTTGTGAAACCTGGTGTCACCACCAACGAACTCGACCGTCTGGCCGAAGACTACACCACGCAGGTGCTGGGTGCCATCTCGGCCCCGCTGAACTATGCGCCGGGCGGCCACAACCCCTACCCCAAATCCATCTGCACCTCGATCAACCACCAGGTCTGCCACGGCATTCCCAACGACAAGCCGCTCAAGAAAGGCGACATCGTCAACATCGATGTCACGGTCATCAAAAACGGCTGGCACGGGGATTCGAGCCGCATGTACCAGGTCGGTGAGGTGTCGATCGCGGCCAGACGTTTGTGTCAGCTCACCTATGAGGCCATGTGGAAGGGCATCATGAAGGTTCGTGACGGCGCCTACCTCGGCGACATCGGCCATGCCATCCAGACCTTTGCCGAAGGCCACGGCCTGAGCGTGGTGCGCGAGTATTGCGGCCATGGCATCGGGCGACAATTTCATGAAGACCCTCAGGTGCTGCATTACGGCAAGCCCGGCACGCTGGAGCAGCTCAAGGCCGGCATGACGATCACCATCGAACCGATGCTCAACGCCGGGCGCAAAGAGATCAAGGAACTGGGCGACGGCTGGACCATTGTCACCAAAGACCATTCGCTCTCGGCACAATGGGAGCACACCGTGCTGGTCACACCCACCGGCTATGAGGTGCTGACCCTGTCAGCCAACAGCCCGCCGATTCCGGCGTTTGTCAAGCCTGCTGTGCCAGTCACACACCTGGCAGATGCCTGATTGGCCGTATTCATGAAACCAGCCATGATCGACCTGAAAACGCTGCGGGAAGATTTTCGTGCCAGAAAAGCGGCGCTGTTTCAATCGCTGGCTGACGGCAGCACTAGTGGACGAGGCGTTGCTGCCACACTGGGCAAACTATCCGCACTGGCCGATAAAACCCTGAAAACCCTATGGCAACGCGCCGACTTGCCCCTGGGTCTGGCCTTGGCGGCCGTGGGCGGGTTTGGTCGAGGCGAGTTATTTCCTTATTCGGACATTGATGTGCTGGTGCTGTTGCCCGATGACATCGATCTTGAGCAGGACGCCGAGCTGAAAGCCCGTGTCGAGGGTTTCATCGGCAGTTGCTGGGACGCGGGTCTTGAAATCGGCTCCAGTGTGCGTTCGGTGAGCGATTGTCTGAACGAGGCTGGCAAGGACGTCACCGTGCAGACCTCGTTGCTGGAGTCACGCCTGATCACTGGCAATTCAAGCACCTACGAAAAGTTCAGGCAGCAATTTTTTGCCACCATCGACCCTAAGGCATTTTTTACCGCCAAAACCCTGGAGTTGCAGCAGCGCCATAACAAGTTTGACAACACGCCCTATGCGCTGGAACCCAATTGCAAGGAATCACCAGGCGGACTGCGTGACCTGCAGGTGATTCTGTGGGTCGCCAAGGCGGTTGGCCTGGGTAACAACTGGAGCGAACTGGCCAAAAATGGTCTGGCCACCGCCTTTGAAGTCAAACAAATCAAGCGCAATGAAGCCCTGCTGTGGCTGATTCGCACCAGATTGCACCTGATCGCCAGGCGGCGCGAAGACCGCCTGATCTTTGACATGCAAAACGCGGTGGCACAGGCCTTTGGTTTTCAAGCACCTGCGACAACTGCCGACACTCGCTCCCAAGTGCGACCCAGCGAGGCGCTCATGAAGCGCTATTACTGGACCGCCAAGGCGGTGACCCAGCTCAACCAGATATTGCTGCTCAACATCGAAGAGCGACTGAACCCGAACACCCACGAGCCGCGTCCCATCAATGCCCGTTTTTCCGACAAGGCTGGCATGGTCGAGGTGATCAGCGACGACCTCTACCGGCGCGAGCCGCACGCCATCCTGGAAACCTTTCTGGTGTTCGAGACCGCCGGCATGAATGGTTTGTCTGCGCGCACGCTGCGCGCCCTGTACAACGCCCGTGACCTGATGAATGGCACCTTTCGCAACGACCCGGTCAACCATGCCACCTTCATGCGCATCCTGCAGCAAGGCAGCGGCATCACCCACGCCATGCGTTTGATGAACCAGACCTCGGTGCTGGGACGCTATCTGTGGGCGTTTCGCCGCATCGTCGGGCAGATGCAGCACGACCTGTTTCACGTCTACACCGTCGATCAGCATGTGCTGATGGTGCTGCGCAACGTGCGGCGCTTTTTCATCGTTGAACATGCCCATGAATACCCGTTTTGCTCGCAACTGGCGAGCGGCTGGGACCAGCCCTGGGCGCTTTATGTGGCAGCGCTGTTTCACGATATCGCCAAAGGCCGGGGCGGTGACCACTCGCAACTGGGCGAAGTTGAGGCGCGCCGCTTTTGCAAGCAGCATCAGGTGAGCCCGGACAACACCGAGCTCATCGCCTTTGTGGTGCGCGAACATCTGACCATGAGTCGCGTGGCGCAAAAGAGCGACCTCAGCGACCCCGACGTGATCGCCGACTTTGCCAGGCGCATGGGTAACGAGCGTTACCTGACCGCGCTCTACCTGTTCACCGTGGCCGATATCCGCGGCACTTCGCCCAAAATCTGGAACGCCTGGAAAGGCAAACTGCTCGAAGACCTTTACCGCCTGTCGCTGCGCGTGCTGGGCGGCCATGCCCCCGACCCGCATGTGGAAGTGGAAACCCGCAAGCGCGAGGCCCTGATCCAGCTGGCCCTGCATGCCCAGCCCTTCGAGGGGCACAAGGCGCTGTGGGACACCGTCGATGTGGGCTACTTCATGCGTCACGATGCCAATGACATTGCCTGGCACACGCGCCAGCTCTCGCGCCATGTCAATTCAGGCAAGTCGATTGTGCGGGCACGCCTGTCGCCACTGGGCGAGGGACTGCAAGTGCTGATATACACCCCTGACCAGCCCGACCTCTTTGCCCGCATTTGCGGCTACTTCGAGCAGCGCGGTTTCAGCATTCTTGACGCGCGCGTGCACACCGCCTACAACCACTATGCGCTCGACACCTTCCAGGTCATTGCCCAGGCCATGCCCGAGCATTACCAGGAGCTCACCAGCATGGTCGAAGCCGAGCTGATACGCGCCATTCAGCTCAAGGACCCGCTGCCAGCCCCCGGCAAAGGCCGGGTATCGCGCCGTGTCAAGAGCTTTCCGATTGCGCCTCGCGTCAGTTTGCAGCCCGATGAAAAAGGCCAGCGCTGGCTGCTCAACATCTCGGCCAGTGACCGCGTAGGCCTGCTCTACTCGGTGGCTCGCGTACTGGCCCGGCACATGGTCAATGTGCAACTGGCCAAGATCAACACGCTGGGAGAGCGTGTCGACGACACCTTTTTGGTGGATGGCCCGGAATTGCAGGAAAACAAGGCCCAGATTGCCATCGAGACCGAGTTGCTGGAGGCGCTGGCCTAATCGTCCGCGGTGTCGGCCAGCCCGGGAAACAGCACCGAAGTAAAGCCGAACTGCGAGAAGTCGCGCATCCGCATCGGATAGAGTTTGCCGCTCAGGTGATCGCACTCGTGCTGCACCACACGGGCGTGAAAGTTCTCGGCAGTGCGTGCGATCGGGTCACCGTACTTGTCAAACCCGGTGTAACAGATGTGCTCGAAGCGCGGCACCTTGCCGCGCAGACCAGGCACCGACAGGCAGCCCTCCCAGTCTTCGGTTTCAACAGATGACAGCGGTGTGATGACCGGATTGATAAGCACCGTGCGGGGCACCGGCGGGGCCTGCGGGTAACGCGGGTTGACGCTGTTGGTGCCAAAAATCACCACCTGCAGATCGACACCGATTTGCGGTGCGGCCAGTCCGGCACCATCAGCCGCGCGCATGGTGTCGAGCAGGTCGGTGACCAGCATGTGCAGCGCATCGGTGTCGAACGCGGTCACGGGTTGCGCCACACGCAGCAGACGCGGGTCTCCCATTTTCAGAATCTCACGCACCGCCATCGAGCAGTTCCTTCAAGCGGCTTTCATCGATTACCGTCACACCCAGCTCTTGCGCCTTGTCGAGCTTGCTGCCAGCCTCGGCACCCGCCACCACATAGCTGGTTTTCTTGCTGACCGACCCTGCCACCTTGCCGCCGGCCGCCTCGATCAGCGCCCTGGCATCGTCCCGGCTCAAGCTGGGCAGTGTGCCGGTGAGCACAAAGGTCTGGCCGAGCAAAGGCTGCACCATGATCGGCGCAGCCTCGCCTTCAGGCCAGGTGACGCCGCAGGCGCGCAGCTGCGCCACCACCTCGCGGTTGTGCGGCTGGTCAAAAAAGGTGCGGATGCTTTTGGCCACGATCGGACCCACGTCGGCCACTGCCAGCAAATCCTCATCACTGGCATCCATGATGGCGTCGAGCTTGCCGAAGTGGCGTGCCAGCGCCTTGGCGGTGGCTTCGCCCACATGGCGGATGCCCAGGCCAAACAGAAAACGCGCCAGCGTGGTCTGCCTGGATTGCTCCAGCGCGTCCAGAATGTTCTGCGCCGACTTGTCGGCCATGCGCTCCAGGCTGGTCAACGCCGTTAACCCAAGCCGATAGAGGTCAGGCAGGGTGTTGATGATGCCCGCATCGACCATTTGGTCGACCAGTTTTTCGCCCAGACCCTCGATGTCGACCGCGCGCCGCTGGGCATAGTGCAGGATGGCCTGCTTGCGCTGGGCGCTACAAAACAGGCCGCCGGTGCAGCGGTAGTCTGCCTCGCCCTCCTCGCGCACGGCAGCACTGCCGCACACCGGGCAATGGTCGGGCATGGTGAAAATGGCCGGGTTGTCCACCCGCTTGTCAAGCAGCACGCTCACCACCTCGGGGATCACGTCGCCGGCGCGGCGCACGATCACCGTGTCGCCCACGCGCACGTCCTTGCGCCTGGCCTCGTCCTCGTTGTGCAGGGTGGCGTTGGTCACGGTGACACCGCCGACAAACACCGGGGCCAGCTTGGCCACCGGGGTCAGCTTGCCGGTGCGCCCGACCTGCACGTCAATCGCCAGCACCGTGGTCAGCATCTCCTGCGCGGCAAACTTGTGCGCCACCGCCCAGCGCGGCTCGCGCGTGACAAAGCCCAGCTGGCGCTGCAATTCCAGGCTGTTGACCTTGTACACCACGCCATCGATGTCGAAGCCCAGATCATCGCGTTGTGCGCCAATCGACGTGTAATAGGCCACCAGTTCGGCGGCTCCGCGCTCCAGCCTGACCAGCGCCGAGACCGGAAAGCCCCAGGATTTGAGGGTGAGCAACACCTCAAAATGCGTCTGCCAGAGCGGCCCGTCCGCTTGCTGGGGCGTCACCTCACCCAGACCGTAGGCGTAAAAGCTCAAGGGGCGCTGTGCCGCAATGGCCGGATCGAGCTGGCGCACGGCACCGGCGGCGGCGTTGCGCGGGTTGACAAAGGTTTTCTGCCCCAGGCTGCGCTGCTTGTGATTGAGCGCCTCGAAGTCGTCGCGGCGCATGTAGACTTCACCGCGCACCTCCAGCACAGCGGGCACGGCTTGCGGCAGGCGCAGCGGAATCTGGCCAATGGTGCGGATGTTTTGTGTGACGTCCTCGCCGACTTCGCCATCACCCCGGGTGGCGGCCTGTACCAGCACGCCGTGCTCATAGCGCAAGTTCATGGCCAGACCGTCGAATTTGGGCTCGGCCACATACTCGAGTGCGGGGTCGGCATCGGTCAGATTCAGTTCCCGGCGCAGGCGGGCATCAAAATGCTCGGCACCGCTGGCCAGGGTGTCGGTTTCGGTGCGGATGCTCAGCATGGGCACGGCATGGCGCACCTGGGCAAATTCGCCCAGCGCCTTGCCGCCGACGCGCTGGGTCGGCGAATCGGGTGTGACCCATCCGGGATGACGCGCTTCGAGTTCCTGCAATTGCCTGAACATGCGGTCATATTCGGCATCGGGTATGGTGGGTGCGTCGAGCACATAGTAGCGATGTGCGTGTTCATGCAGCGTCTGGCGCAATTGCGCCATGCGTGCGGCATCGTCAGGTTCGGGTGCGAACAGGTCTGGCGTGGTCATGCACCACCGTCTCAGGAAAACAGCCGCCGTGCCAGCGGAGAACCGGCTGCCAGATCATGCTGCGCCAGCATGTCGTAGAGCTGATCCAGCTCGGAAGCGATCAGCGTCATGGCTTCAGGCGACAAGCTTGTACCCCGGTCGTCTGTGACCACACCGTCCATTTCCTGAGCCAGCGCGGCGGCGATGTCGCGCATGCGCCCGAACGCATTTTCGCCGCGTTCCACCTGGGCCACGTCCAGTGCCAGGGTGATCTGGCGCAAAGCGGATTGCGTCGGGTCATCCGCCAGGGCGGCCATCGTGTCAAAGCTCAGGCTCACCACCGGCGGCAAGCCACTGGCGCTGGCCGGCAACACCAAGCGCCCCGCCGTGGGGCCTGGCACAAAACCCAGGCCCGCTGCAGTTTGCTGGATGTAGCTGGGGCTCCAGGCCACGCGCCGTGCCTGCACGATCAGGACCAGCTGGGCATCGTGGCCACTGGCAAACTGGTCGAGTTCGCGGGCCCGGTTGACCTCATCGCGCATAACTGGCAAGTCGGGGGTGCCGTTGATCGCATCGCAAAAGTTTTGTGTTTTCATGACAAATTCAGAAAACTCGATGTCATTCAGAGCACCGGAGCGATTGGCCAGTTGCACACCCGCCTGCAACTGGCTGTAGCTCTGCCCTGCCGACGGCGGTTCCCAGCGCTGGCTCAGCGCATTGAAGCCCTCGATGGCAAAGGGCTTGCTGCCGACCCGGCGCGTGGCCGGCAGCGCTGCCAGGACGGCTTCGCCAGTCACAGGCGCCTCAAGCGCAATCGGTGCCACTGCATCGATCAGTGCATCCAGACCCGGTTTTTTGTCTGCGGCAGGGCTGGCAAAGGGCTCACTGTCGATCGGCTGATCATTCAGGTGGGGCTCCACCCTGCCCTCCAGCGCATCGGGCAGCCGGGGTTCTTTGGGTTCGCCCTGGCGCGGCCTGTTTTTGCGCGTCAGCCAGGCGTAATAGGCCGCCATGGCGAGCAGCAGCAGCAGCCCCAACAACAACAAACCCGCTTGCAACGACATCATCCTTCTCCCCATTGCGTCATCGACAGGGCTTCTTCCATGTCGACCGCCACGATGCGCGACACACCTTGTTCCTGCATGGTCACCCCGATCAATTGCCTGGCCATTTCCATGGCGATCTTGTTGTGGCTGATGAACAAAAACTGGGTGTCGCGGCTCATGCTGGCCACCAGTTTGGCATAGCGCTCGGTGTTGGCATCATCCAGCGGCGCATCGACTTCATCGAGCAGACAAAACGGCGCCGGGTTGAGCTGAAAGATGGCAAACACCAGCGCGATGGCGGTCAGCGCCTTCTCCCCGCCGGAAAGCAGGTGAATGGTCTGGTTTTTCTTGCCAGGCGGCTGCGCCACCACCTGCACGCCAGAGTCCAGAATCTCGTCGCCGGTGATCACCAGGCGCGCATTGCCACCGCCAAAGAGCTCCGGAAACATTTTGCCGAAATGTTCATTGACCTTTCTGAAGGTGTCCGAGAGCAGCTCGCGGGTTTCACTGTCGATCTTTCTGATGGCATCTTCAAGCGTGGCCATGGCTTCCTGCAAATCTGCGGATTGCGCGTCCAGAAACTGCTTGCGCTCGCGGGCTGCCGTCAGTTCGTCCAGCGCCGCCAGGTTCACCGCGCCCAAAGCAGCAATGTCGCGGTTGATGCGATCGATCTCGCCCTGCAGGCCGGCCAGGCGCACGCCGTCCTGTGAAATCGACTGCGCCACGGCTTGCAGGTCAGCCTGGGCGTCGCTCAGCAACTGGGTGTATTGCTCGAAACCCAGGCGCGATGCCTGTTCCTTGAGCTGGAATTCGGTGATCCGGGCACGCAAGGGGTCAAGATCGCGCTCCAGTTGCAAACGGCGCTCGTCGCTGGCGCGCAGCTTGGCGGTGAGGTCGTCGTACTGGCTGCGCTGGGCGCTTAAATGATGCTCGCGTTGCTGCTTGAGAGCCAGCGCCTGCTGCAGGCCACCCTGGGCGGCGGCATCGTTGAGACGGGTCAGCTCATCCCGGGCGCGCTGCTGCTCGCCGGCCACGGAGGCGGCCTGGGTCATGGCCGTTTCGATAGCGCGCGACAACTCGGCTTTGCGCGCGTCCAGGCTGCGCAGGGTAAAGACAGCCTCCTGATGCTCACGCTCCAGCCTGCGCTGTTGCTCGCGACTGGCGGCCAGTTTGCGCTCGGCTTCAATCACCTGGTCATCGAGATCGGCATGGCGCTGCTGGGTATCGGCGAGCTGCAGATCGAGCTCCTCAAAGCGTGCTTCGGCCATCACGCGCCGCTCCTGCAGATCATCCAGCTGGTCGTCCAGTTCGGCCAGGTCGCTGGCAATCTGGGTGCTGCGGCTGCGCGCCTGATCAGCCTGCTGGTTCAGCTGCAGGGTTTGCACTTGCAGTGCATGGGCAGCTTGCTGCGCTGCTGCCGCTTCGTTGCGCGCGGACACCAGGCGTTGTGCCACATCAGCATATGCGGCCTCGGCGCGCATCAGCACGGCACGCGCCTCGTCGTTGATCAGCACTTGCGCCCGAAGCTCTTTCTCCAGGTTTTCAATCTCCTGGGCGCGCGCCAGCAAGCCGGCCTGCTCGGAGTCCGGCGCGTAAAAGTTGACGCTGTGGCGGCTGACCGCATGGCCCGAGTTGACATAAATGACTTCACCGGGCCGCAAGGTGTCGCGGCTGTCCAGCGCGTCTTCGAGGCTGGCAGCGGTGAAGCAGCCCTGCAACCAGTCATCGAGTACGGCTTTTTGACCCGCATCGTGGCATCGCAGCAAATCGGACAGGCGTGGCAAGCCCGCGGAGTTGGGCACAGATTGGGCGGCCAAAGGCGGGCTATAGAACGCCAGTTTGGCCGGCGGCGCATCATGTGACAAGGCGCGCACCAGTTCCAGCCGGCTCACCTCCAGCGCGCCCAGCCGTTCACGCAAAGCGCCCTCCAGCGCGTTTTCCCAGCCCTGCTCGATGTGCAGGCGACTCCACAAACCCGGCAAATGATCAAGCCCGTGCTTTTGCAGCCATGGCTGCAGCTTGCCGTCCGTCCTGACCTTTTCCTGCAGCACCTTGAGCGCTTCGAGGCGGGCCGTCAAGCCTGCCAACTGGGCCGACTCGCGATTGGCCACCTGCTGCTGAGTGCGCCGGCGCTCGTCAAGCTCGGGCGCGCTGTCGTTGAGTTCAGCCAGCCTGGACTGCGCCAGGGCCAAAACACCAAGCGCTTGCTCGAGTTGACGCTGTTGCTCTTCCAGTTGGACTTCATCGGGGGCCACCAGGCTGTTGCGATCGGCCAGCAAGCGCTCGCGGCGCGTGCCCAACTGGTGCGCTTGCTCTTCCAGACCACGCTGCTCAGCCGCCAGCACCCCCAGTTGCTGTTGCACCAGGGCCACACTGGCGCGCTGCGCATTGGCCGCATCCTGGGCCTGGCGCCAAGCCTCTTCCAGGGTCGGCAGATGGTGCGTCTGCTCTTCGATCTGCGCAGCGAGCAAACCGGTTTTTTCATCGCTGAGCAGCGCCAGTTCAGCCAGCTCCTCAAGGGCGACTTCAGCGTCACTGCGGCGCGTGGCCCACTCAGCTGCCTGCTGGTGCAGCGCCTGCAGTCGCAGTTCCACGCGCTGGCGGCTTTCCACCACAAAACGGATTTCGGCCTCCAGCCGGCCGACTTCTGCACTGGCTTCATACAGCAGGCCCTGCGCCTGGTTGACCTGGTCACCTGCCGCGTAATGGGCCTGGCGCACGGTTTCGAGCTCGGATTCGATGTGTCGCACATCAGCCAGGCGCGCTTCCAGTGCATTGACAGCGGCCAGGCCTTCGGCCTGGATTTTGTTCTGCTCGGCCTGCGACTCCGCGCGTTTCAAAAACCACAGCTGGTGCTGCTTGCGCGTGGCTGCCGCCGTCAGGGTGTTGAACTGCTGCGCCACCTCGGCCTGTTTTTCCAGCTTGTCGAGGTTGGCATTGAGCTCGCGCAGAATGTCCTCGACCCGGGTCAGGTTCTCGTGCGTGTCGCTGAGTCGGTTTTCGGTTTCGCGGCGGCGTTCCTTGTATTTGGAGACACCCGCTGCTTCTTCGAGGAACAGGCGCAGTTCCTCGGGTTTGCTCTCGATGATGCGGCTGATGGTGCCCTGGCCGAT
>JBBINL010000077.1:0-12047 GCA_037443905.1 Burkholderiales bacterium
GTGATGCCGAGCACGCCCAGACTGCCCATTTTTTGCCACAAGTCCATCGGGAACTGGTCGCTACGGTCGATCTCGGCCGCGCGCGGGGCAATTTCAGCCTGGGCAAAGTCGCGCACCGCATCGCGCAGCGCGTCGATGTCTTCACCGAGCTGGAAGTCAAGGCCGGGCAAGTTGTTCATGGGTTTGTCTCCTGAGCTGGTTTAAATTGGCTGTCAATAAGTCTTGGCCACTGGCATCACCGTCTGCTGCAAAACCGCGCAAACGGTTTCGACACCGTCGTCGGCCACATGCAGCACCTCGGCGCAGGTCACGATGATGCGCTTGCCGGCCTTGACGACACGCCCGGTGGCGCGCAGTTCGCCGCCTTGGCAGGCCGCCAGAAAGTTGATCTTGTACTCCACGCTCACCACTTCCATGCCGGCAGCGGCCTGCGTCAGGGCCGCATAACCGCCGGCAATGTCGGCCAGGGCGCCGATGGCGCCGCCGTGGAAAGCGCCCTGTTGCTGCGTCACCTTGTCGGAATAAGGCAGGCTCAGGACACACAGTCCGGCATCCACACGCACCACCCGTGCCCCGAGCACGCGCATCAGGCCCTGGCGCTCAAAACTCGATTGCACCCGTTGCAGCAGCGTTTCGTGGTGGGTCATGACTGGGCTTTCCCGGATTTTGATTTGACAAGCAAGGCACGGGCCTCGCGCTGGTGTACCTTGAGCTCGTCCAGGTTGGCTTGCAGGTCCTGCATCTGGGCTTCGAGTTGCTGCTGGTGCCGGCTGATCACCTGCAGGAATTTTTCCAGCTGCACGGCGGTGTCGCGCGGGCTGTCGTACAGGTCGATGATCTCTTTGGCCTCCACCAGGCTCAAACCCAGGCGCTTGGCGCGCAGCGTGAGCTTGAGGCGTGTGCGGTCGCGGCTGCTGTAGATGCGGCGACGCCCGGCCGGACCGGTGCGCTCGGGCTGCAGCAGCCCCATGTCCTCGTAAAAGCGCATGGCGCGCGTGGTCAGGTCGAATTCCCTGGCCAGGTCGCTGATGCTGTAGGTTTGTGCCATGCGTAATAGGTGTGCCGGATTGACGTTGACGTAAACGTCAATTATGAAGCAATTTCAGACCCCATTTGCGACCGGCCACGCCCATCCATCCGGATTCATGCCCAGCGCGGTGCGGCTTCTTCCCTGAGCTGGCGGCGCAAGGCCGCATAGTCGGGCACCACCGACTGCACCGTCTCCCAAAAGCGCGGCCCGTGGTTCATCTCGCGCAAATGGCTGAGCTCGTGCGCCACCACGTAGTCGATCACGGCCATCCTGAAATGCACCAGCCGCCAGTTCAGCCGGATCGAGCCGTCGGCGCTTGCACTGCCCCAGCGTGTGCCGGCGTTGCTCAACGCCAGTCTTTTCCATTGCACGCCCAACAGCGGCGCAAAGTGGTCGAGCCGCTCCTGAAACACCCGTTTGGCCTGGCGCATCAACCAGGCTTGCACCGTGTCGCGGATTTGATCTGCGCTGGCATGTCCGGGCAAACCCAGGCGCAGCGTCATGAGCGGCGAACTGCCAGGCAGGGAGGTTGCGGCGTCCGCAGGGCTGGCATGATCGGCCATCAGTTCCGCGCCGGCAGCGGCAAAGACATGCGCCGGATCCAGCCGCAGCACCACGCTGTGGCCCAGAAACGGCAGCGTTGCGCCATCGCGCCACTCGATTCTGTGCTCGGCCAGACGCGCATGACGTTCACGCACTTCCTGCAATTTGCGCAAGATCCAGGCCGATTTTTCCTGCAGCGCGGCATCCACCTCGTGCAGCGGCACCCACTTGGGCGCGCGCACTGCCAGGCCGTGCGGGCCGACACTGAAGCCGATGCTGCGGCGCTGGCCGCGCTTGAACTCGTAGGCCACCAGGGCATGACCGAGCCGCACTTCGCGACTGGCTTGCGGGTGGCAAAAATGCACCGCGGCGAGCCCTGCCGAGGACAAGCCCGGGTCTGCCTGCGGACTGGGCCGCAACTTGTGCCGACCTGGCTTTGCCTTTGCGCCCGGTGGCATAGCCCGAGGGGCGCGCTGCTGCGGCTCCTCCAGCGGCTCGGGTTCAAACAGATCCAGTGTGAAGCGCAGCAAGGGATGCATCTTGCAGGGGTTCAGGCAGCCGGATAAGCCTCGGGGTCGATGCGGCGCATCTCGCCCTCGATCCAGGTTTCGACCTCGCGCATCAAGGCCTTCGGGTCGCGCCCGGCACTGGGGATGAGCGGGCCGATCGACACGGTCACCACACCCGCGTGTTTGACAAACCGGTCGCGCGGCCAGCAGCGCGCCGTGGCCACGGCAATCGGCACCACCGGTGCGCCCGCTTGCACGGCCAGCCGGGTACCGGCGGTCTGGTACGTGCCCTTCTGGCCACGCGGCATGCGCGTGCCTTCCGGAAACATGATGACCCAGGTGCCCTGGCTGAGCAGGCGGCAGCCCTGCTCGATGACGTGCTTCATGGCCTCGGTGCGCGATTCGCGGTTGATGTGGATCATGTCCAGGCGCGCCATCGACCAGCCAAAAAATGGCACCCTGAGCAATTCACGCTTGAAGACAAAGGCCAGCGGCTGCGGCATCAGGGTGGGCAGCAGCAAGGTCTCAAGCGCCGACTGGTGCTTGGACAGCAGCACCGCCGCGCTGCTTTGGCCCAGCGGCAGATGCTCGTAGCCCAGCACCCTGAACCGCACACCCAGAATCATCCGGGTGCCCCACATCACCACCCGGAACCAGTTCACGGCAGTCCACCAGGCGGCTCGGCGCGAGTACAAGGACACCAGCAACACCGCCAGCGTCCACGGGATCACGGTGATCACCATCCAGGCCATGTGAAGAATGGATCGGGTCAGTGCCATCATGGTGTCAGGCCTGTGCCATTTCTTCTTCGCGGTTGAGCAGAAAGTCGACAAACGCCGACAGGTTTTCGTGCACCCGGGTATGCGGTGGAAATGTCTCGGGCAAGGGCCTGGCCTTGTAAACAGCGCCCTTGCCTGTCAGCACCAGGTGCGGCTCGCAACCCACGGCGGCGCCGGCAATGAGATCTCGGCTGGCATCGCCAACCACCGGAACGTTCTTGAGATCAAGACCGTAACGGTCCGCAATTTGCTCAAACAGCCCGGAGGCGGGCTTGCGGCACTGGCAGGCCTCCTCGGGCGCGTGCGGGCAGTAAAACACGGCATCGATGCGCCCGCCCGCGGCCGCCAGCATCTGGTGCATCTTGGCGTGGATGGTGTTCAGATCGGAGACCTCGAACAGCCCGCGCCCCAGCCCGGACTGGTTGCTCACCACCACCACATGCCAACCGGCGTGGTTGAGGCGGGCGATGGCCTCGAGCGCACCCGGCAGCGGCTTCCACTCGTCAGGCGACTTGATGAAGTCGTCGCTGTCTTCGTTGATGGTGCCGTCGCGGTCCAGAATCACCAGTTTGATCGGGGTCATGGGTGCCTTTGTCAGCGTTGCTGTGGCAGATCACGCCGCCAGGCGCGACAGATCGGCCACCTGGTTCATGGCGATGTACAGGGTTTTGAGCAGGCCCAGGCGGTTCAGCCGCAAGTCCAGTGCCTCGGCGTTGACCATCACGCCGTCAAAAAATGCGTCCACTGGCGCGCGCAGTGCCGCCAGGGTTTGCAGCGCTGCAGTGTAGTCACCGGCGGCAAACTGCGCCTGGGCGCGCGGCGCGATGTCCTGCATGGCCGCGTGCAGCGCTTTTTCGGCCTCTTCCTTCAACAGCAGTTCGCTGACATGCGGATCGACGGCAGCCGCGGCATCGGCTTTTTTCAGGATGTTGCTGATGCGCTTGTTGGCCGCTGCCAGCGCCGGCGCCTCGGCCAGCGCGGCAAAGGCGCGCACCGCCGCCAGGCGGCGCGGCACGTCGCCCAGGCGTTGCGGGCGCAGGGCCAGCACGGCATCGACTTCGAGCGCGCTGTAGCCCTGCTCGCGCAGCAGGCCGGCAAACCGTTCAAAGACAAAATCGAGCAAGGCCGCACTGGCATCTTCAATCCGGTTGCCGAAAGCGGGCAAGGCTGCGGCGACCAGCGCCTGCACATCCAGGGCCAGGTCTTTTTCAACCAGCATGCGGATCACGCCCAGTGCATGGCGACGCAAGGCAAACGGGTCTTTGTCGCCGGTGGGCAGGTTGCCAATGCCGAACATGCCCACCAGGGTTTCCAGCTTGTCGGCCAGCGCCACCACCACGCCCACCGGGTTGCGCGGCAAGGCGTCACCGGCAAAGCGCGGTTTGTAATGGTCCTCGATGGCCTCCGCGATGTCGGCGTCCAGGCCGTCGTGGCGGGCGTAGTAGCCACCCATGATGCCTTGCAGCTCCGGAAACTCGCCCACCATGTCGGTCAGCAGGTCGGCCTTGGCCAGACGGGCGGCCAGCACGACCGCAGCCGTCATGGATTGCCGCGCCTGAGTCGCCATGGTTTCGCCGGGTGCTGGATTCAGCAGTTCGGCAATGCTTCGGGCAATGGCGCTGACCCGCTGCATGCGCTCGCCCTGTGTGCCCAGCTTGTTGTGATAGACCACCTTGTCGAGCCCGGCAACGCGCGATTCGAGAGTTTTCCTGCAATCCTGGTCAAAGAAGAACTTGGCATCACTCAGGCGCGGGCGCACCACGCGCTCGTTGCCACTGATCACGGCGCTGGCGTCAGCCGGGCTGATGTTGCTCACCACCAGGAACCGGTGGGTCAGTTTGCCCTGCGTGTCGACCAGCGGAAAGTACTTCTGGTTGGCCTTCATGGTCAGGATCAGGCACTCCTGCGGGACGTCCAGAAACTGCGGCTCGAAGGCACAGGTCAGCACGTTCGGCCGCTCGACCAGCGCCGTCACTTCGTCCAGCAAGGCGTCGTCCATCAGCACTTCGAAGCCCGGTCCCAAGCGCTCAGCCGCCTGCGCGAGTTGCTGCACGATGGCAAAACGCCGGTCGCCAAAGCTGGCGATCACGGCACCGTCGCGCAACAGCGTGGTGGCGTAGTCATCGGCATGCGCAATCACCACGGGCGACTTTGAAGCCTCGAAACGGTGGCCCTGCGTGACATTGCCGGAGCTCAATCCCAGCAGCTTCACCGGCACCACGGCGCTGCCATGCAAGGCCAGCAGGCCATGCGCCGGGCGCACGAAGTTGACGCTGCTCCAGCCCGGCAGTTCGCAATCGGAGGCCAGCTGGTAGCTCATCATTTTCGGAATCGGCAACTGCGCCAGCGTGGCCAGCAGCGCCTGCTGCAAACCCACATCGAGCGTGGCACCGGTCACCAGGCTGTCATAAAACAAGGCCTCGGACTTGCCGTCGGGCGCTTTGCGCAGCGCGGCAACCGCAAACACCGGGTCGGACACATCGGCGCCCAGCGCCTTCAATTTTTTCAACAAGGCGGGTGTGGCCAGCCCTTGGGCATCCAGCCCGACGTTCACCGGCATCAGCTTCTGCTGCACCTTCTTGTCGGCCGCCTTGGCCGCCACGTGGGTTATGTGTGCGCCCAATCGGCGCGGCGAGGCATAGGGCGTGGCCAACGAGTCGTCGGTGGCCAGTCCCAGCGCGCGCAGTTGTGCGCACAACTGGCTGGCAAAGGACTCGCCGAGTTTCTTGAGCGCTTTTGGCGGCAGCTCTTCAACGAACAGTTCCACAAGGAGGTTCTGGTGCGTCATGATCAGGCCGCCTTCCTGGACATATCAGCCACCCATGCGCGCGGCGCCAGCGGGAAACCCAGCCGTTCACGGCTGTCAAAGTAGCTTTGCGCCACGCCCCGCGCCAGCGTGCGGATGCGGCCGATGTAGGCGGCGCGCTCGGTCACGGAAATGGCGCCGCGGGCATCGAGCAGATTGAAGCTGTGGGCGCATTTGAGCACCTGCTCATAAGCCGGCAGTGCCAGTTGCGCTGCCATCAGGTGGCTGGCCTGTTTCTCGTGCGCACTGAAGGCCGTGAACAGAAAATCGGCATCGCTGTGCTCGAAGTTGTAAGCCGACTGTTCTTTTTCATTCTGCAGGTAGACATCGCCGTAACTGAGTCGGGCCCCGTCGGGTGACTCGGTCCAGGTCAGGTTGTAAACATTGTCGACCCCTTGCAGGTACATGGCCAGGCGCTCCAGGCCGTAGGTGATCTCGCCGGTGATCGGGCGGCAGTCTATGCCGCCGACCTGCTGGAAGTAGGTGAACTGCGTGACTTCCATGCCGTTGAGCCAGACTTCCCAGCCCAGACCCCAGGCACCCAGGGTGGGGTTTTCCCAGTCGTCCTCGACAAAACGGATGTCGTTTTTCTTCAGGTCGAAGCCGAGCGCCTCCAGCGAGCCCAGATACAGCTCCAGGATGTTGCCCGGGGCTGGCTTGAGCACCACCTGGTACTGGTAGTAATGTTGCAGGCGGTTCGGGTTTTCGCCGTAGCGGCCGTCTTTGGGGCGGCGGCTCGGTTGCACGTAAGCCGCTTTCCAGGGTTCCGGCCCCAGCGCCCGCAAAAAAGTGGCGGTGTGCGAGGTGCCTGCGCCCACCTCCATGTCATAGGGTTGCAACAGCGCGCAGCCCTGCGCGTCCCAATACGACTGCAGTTTCAAAATGATTTGCTGGAAAGTCAACATAAGCGATGAAGACAGCGCGCAACGCCATCCGTGGATAAATTGGGTGACGCAAGCGCTTGCGTCCGTTGCGCTCATTTTACGGGCTTATGGCCGTCCCGAATGGCGCCTCCAGCCAGCGCCCAGCAGCAAAACCATGGCCAGCAACACCATCGGCCACTGGCCCCAGCGTGCCACCCACCCCGCATAGGGTGTGATGCCGTCGCGCCCTTGCACGGTGCCATGCAGCGCCACGGCCGCATGCGCGGGGGCCGAATGCGTCACACGGGCGCGGTGATCGACGATGGCGGTCTGCCCGGTGTTGGTCGCCAGCAAAAAGGGCCGGTCGAATTCCAGCGCACGAAAGCGGGCAATCTGCAGGTGCTGGTTCATCGCCAGGCTGTCGCCAAACCAGCCCAGGTTGCTGACGTTGACCAGCATCGTCGGCGCTTTGGCCGGCTCCCGAAACTGGCGGGCAAGTTCCTCGCTGAACAGGTTTTCGTAGCAAATGGTGGCGGCCAGGCGCTGGCCCTGCCAGTCGAAGGTGGGCTGCACCAGGGCACCGCGGTTGAAATCACCCAGCGGGATGTCCATGAGATTGGTAAACCAGCGAAAAAATGGCGGGATGAACTCGCCAAAGGGCACCAGATGGTGCTTGTCATAGCGCCAGGGCGCAAGCTGCCCCGGCCTGAAACCGACCACCGAATTGGTGTAGCCCGCGCTCGAGCTGCCCAAGGGCACACCCACCAGCGCCGCCTGCTCACCATTGGCAAAACGCTGCTGCAGCGCTTGCCAATAGCCGGATGGCAGTTGCGCCGGCAACAGCGGCAGCGCGGTCTCGGGCGTGATCACGAGCTGGCTTGCGTTGCGCTGGAGTTGCTCACCGTACCACTGCAACGCCTTGAGCACCCCGGTTTCAGTGTCGAATTTTTCGTTTTGCGCAATATTGCCTTGCAGCAGTGTCACCGCCAGTGCACCGGCAGAGCCACCCTGCGGCTGCGGCAACCCTGCCGGCAACAGCAACAGCGCCAGCAGCATCCAACCCGTGTTGCGGGCGTCGCGCCAGCGGCCCGCCAACACTGCCGGCAGCCACTGCGCCAGCGCGGCGGCCAGTCCCGCCGCCACAAAAATGACGCCATACAAGCCGACCCAGGGAATCAGCCCGACCAGCGGTCCTGACAAATGCGCGTAGCCAATGGCGCCCCAGCCAAAGCCGGTCAGCAGCATGCCACGGGCCATCTCGGCGAGCAGCCACAGGGCGGCAAACACCAGCACACCAGCACCGGGTCGAGCCGGCGCCAGATTCCAGAACACCGCACAAGCCGCCGCGTAATACAGCGCCAGCAGACCGGCCAGCACCAGCACGGCGAGCACCGCCAGCGGCGCGGCCAGTCCGCCATAGAGATGCATCGAAATGAACAGCCAGCCAAAGGTGCAAGCCAGCCACACCGTGGCAAACAACCAGCCGCACAGCGCCGCAGCCCGCCAGCTGGCCGCCTTGCGCACGCCTGACACCAGGCTGGCCAGTGCCAGCATCTGGCCCCACCACAGCGGCTGCCCGAATGCCAGTCCGCTCCAGACCAGAGCCTGGGGTGCTGCCACGGGCCAGGCCAGGCTGGCCGCTTGCAAGGCGCCTGCCATCAGCAGAATCAGCAGCACCAGCCAGGACGTCAACGTTGGGTGTCGGCAACAGCGGTCAACAAGACCATGAGCGTCAGGCCGGTTCATGGGTCACCGGCGACACCTTGAACCACTTCACCGCGCCGCCCTTGGTGTGCATCACGGCAAAGTCCAGTCCGGATTTCACATGGTGTTCTCCGCGCCGGGGCACATGCCCCATCTCATGGGCAATCAGGCCGCCAATGGTGTCGAATTCTTCATCCGTGCCGGTGCTGTCGAGCTTGACGCCAAAAGCCGACTCGACGCGCTCGATGGTGGTGTCGCCGCTGACACGGTAGCTGCGGTCGGGCAAGCCAAAGATGTCGCCCTCGTCATCGGCAATGTCGAATTCGTCCTCGATCTCGCCGACGATTTCTTCCAGCACGTCCTCGATGGTGACCAGTCCGGCAACACGGCCAAATTCGTCGATCACGATGGCCAGGTGGTTGTGGTTGCTTTGAAAGTCGCGCAGCAAATCGTTCAGGCCCTTGCTTTCGGGCACAAACACGGCCGGCCGCAGCAAGGCGCGTATGTTGAGCTCCGGGGCGCGCTGCAGTTTGAGCAGGTCCTTGGCCAACAGGATGCCGATGATGTTCTCGCGCTCGCCCTCATACACCGGAAAGCGCGAGTGCGCGGTGTCGATCACCCCATGCATCATGGTGTCATAGGTGTCCTCGATATTGACCAGCTCCATACGGGTGGAGGGCACCATCACGTCGCCGGCGCTCATGTCTGCCATGCGGATCACGCCTTCGAGCATCTTGCGCGAATCGGCGCCAATCAGCTGGTTGTGTTCGGCTTCGGCCAGGGTTTCGATCAGCTCGTCGGTCGAATCAGGACCAGGGTGGATGAATTCGGCGATTTTTTGCAGAAAAGTGCGCTTGTCTTCACGCTCGGGACGCGTAGGAAAAGGGTCTGACACAGCCAATCTTGCAGGACATGCGGTTGTTGCACAAGCCTCAAGGATAGCGGATAACGACCCTGCTGCCATGACGCGCGCAGGGCGGCGCGGCCATCATTCGCGTTTTTCAGCCGACACCGTGCCGCGCCATACGCTTTGCAGACTATCCAGCGTGGTCTGGATTTGTTTGGCATGCACCTTGATCTGGTAATTGGCCTGCGCCAGCTGCTCCTCGACCATTTCGGTCAGGTAAGAGTTCAAGGTGGCAGGTGGCAGCAGCAAATGGCCTTCGGTTTCAGCCCCGTCACGCACAAAAGTGGCGCCGGCGTGGCTGGCAATCTTGAGCATGGCGGTGTTTTCACTCAGCACATGCACGTACAACTTGCGTACCCCCATATTGCGGGCATGCATCATGGCCCGCTCGAACAAGCGGCTGCCATAGTGACGGCCACGCGCCTGGGGCAGCACCGACACGCCAAACTCGGCGCTCGGGTTGGTACCGGTGTCAGGCGCATAAGCCAGGTGGGCCACAGCGATCAGCACCAGGTGACGGTTGTAAATGCCGAAAATCTCGTCACGCTCAAAATCCAGGCTATTCACATAACGGTCGATCTGCACATCATTGGCAACAAAACCAAAACGGTAATAGCGGTCATGCGCATCGAGTGCCTTGAGATGGCTGGCAATGCGCGCGCGGTGGTTTTCACCCAGCGAGCGGATCGGCACCAAGACAGCCGTTTTGCCGGGCATTCTGTCCTGTGCCTGAGCTTGCGACGCTGGCGCGGGCGCCGCTACAACAGGCTCATCAGGAATGCGTGGATGGGTCAGGGCTTCAGTCATGATGCGCAAACTATAAGGGTTTTCCCTAGATAACTGGCTCTAGAGTGCAATACTCCCTCCGAGTTGTTGGGTTTAGACCAAACGGGCTGGGTAAACTTGGCACTAGATGCAAGCCTCGAACCAGATCCGTGAAGCCCTGTCCGCGGTTGTCGCGCGGCGTCAGCAGGTGGCAGATCAGCCTGAACTGGCGATGGCGCTGCACACCATCAAGCACTTGCAAGCCAGGCGTTTTGCGGGCACTTACCAAGACCTGATGCACTCCGATCAGTACGCCGATTGCGTCAGGTTTTTTCTGGATGAACTTTACAGCGAAAAAAACTACGCCGAGCGCGATGCCCAGTTCGCCCGCATCGCAGGTGCCATGGAGCGCACCTTTCCCGAGCCGGTGGTCGCCACCGCCCAGGCCCTGGCCAGGTTGCACAACCTGACGGAAGAGCTGGACCTGGCCATGGCGCTGAACTGGCAGCTTCAACCTGGCCTGCCCGACGCCCAGGCCTATGTGCGCGCCTGGCGCGCGGTCGGCCGCCGGGAAGACCGGCTGTGGCAGCTCGACACCGTGCAGGGCATTGGCCAGGCCCTGGGGCACCTGACACGCAAGCCTGGCCTGCGCCTGCTGCTCAAGATGATGCGCAAACCCGCCCAGTTGGCCGGCCTGGGAACGTTGCAGAATTTCCTCGAGGCCGGCTTCAGCACTTTTGCCGGGCTGGCCCGCAACCATGGCACGGTCAGCTATTTTCTGGAAACGGTCAAGACACGCGAGTCAGGCTGGATCGACCTGTTGTTCGAGGCACCGCTTGTGGTTTGCGCGACCGAATTAAGCCAGACCTTGGGGCTTGTGCATGAATAGGCGATGCATCTTGCGGCCAGATTCGGGATGCCATGCCAGCCGCACATAAAGTCATTATCATGACAGCGTCGTGAATACGCTTGCGGCCATCCAACCCATTTTTCGAAATTATCCTTGTGCAACTTCCCCACGGCATCACCCTGTTCGAGCGCGGCTGGTTGTCCTCCAACAACATCCTGATCCGTGGCAGAAATGGCTGCGCGCTGGTTGACAGTGGCTATGCCACCCACGCCGCACAGACCCTGACGCTGGTCACCTCAGCCTTGCAGGGCGATTCGCTCGACCTGCTGCTCAACACCCATTTGCACAGCGACCACTGCGGCGGCAATGCCGTGCTGCAGGCGCACTACCCCTGCCTGCAGACCCTGATCCCGCCCGGCCATGCCAGCCATGTGAAGCACTGGGATCCGGTGGCCTTGTCCTATGTGCCCACCGGCCAGTTCTGCCCGCCGTTCAGCTACAGCGCCACATTGCAACCCGGCACCGGCACCGGCATCGCTCTGGGTGACCGACTCTGGCAAATTCATGCCGCCCCCGGCCATGACCCCCATTCGGTGATCCTGTTCGAACCCGAAAACCGCCTGCTGATCTCGGCCGATGCGTTGTGGCACAACGGTTTTGGTGTGGTGTTTCCTCAGCTCGAGGGTATTGATGCCTTCCATGAAGTGGCGCAAACCCTCGATGTGATCGAGGGTCTCGCGCCACGCATCGTCATCCCCGGCCATGGCGTCGCGTTTACCGATGTGGAAGACGCGCTGGACCGGGCGCGCCGGCGGCTTGACAGTTTCGTTCAGGCGCCGGACAAGCACCTGCGCCATGCGGCCAGGGTGCTGCTCAAATTCAAGTTGCTCGAAGTCCAGCGCATTGGGCTTGATGGCTTGCTGCAGTGGGCCCAGGCCACCCGGCTGATCCAGCAGATTTACCGCGCCAGCGGCCCGGCAGACCAGCCATTGGCGGACTGGTTGCTGACCATGGTGCATGACCTGGTGCGCAGTGGCGCGGCCAGCCTCGACCAGCAGACCCTGTGCAATGACAACCGGGATTGACCCCTTAAGGCTTGTTCATGAACAAGCTGTGCATTTTTGGCCGTCGGATTCGGGATGCAATGCCAGGCGCAAAGCGCCGCGGCAATCCATGCAATCCGGGTCATGGCTTGCTTCACCGCGTTCGCAATGACGATGTTTTTCGCGTCAGGCGTTGCGCACGCCGCTGGCCACATGACCAGCGGGCACGTGTTGCGCGGCGCTCTCGA
>JBBINL010000078.1:0-3717 GCA_037443905.1 Burkholderiales bacterium
ATGGGTATTTACGTGTTCAATGCCGACTACCTGTACCAGTTGCTCGAAGAAGATCTGGCTAACCCAGAGTCCGAACACGACTTTGGCAAGAATGTGATTCCGCGTGCGGTGGCCGATGGTCAGGCGCTGGCGCATCCGTTCGGGCTGTCGTGCGTGTCGCGTGTCAAGGGCGTTGCGCCCTACTGGCGCGACGTGGGCACCATCGATGCCTTTTGGTCGGCCAACCTGGATCTGGCATCAACTGTGCCCGAGCTTGACATTTACGACACCGACTGGCCGATCTGGACCTACCAGCGCCAGTTGCCGCCAGCCAAGTTCGTGCCCGACAAGGATGGCAACAACGGCACGTATGTCAATACCGTGGTGTCGGGCGGCTGCATCGTGTCGGGATCGTACGTGGCGCATTCAGTACTGTTTTCCGAGGTTCGGGTGCATTCGGACTGCCACATTGTCGAGGCGGTGGCGTTGCCTGATGTGACCATCAATCGTCATTGCCGGCTGCGTAAAGTGGTGATCGACCGGGGTTGTGAAATCCCCGAAGGCATGGTGGTGGGCGAAGACGCGGCGCTGGACGCGCAGCGCTTCGAACGTACCGAGGGCGGCGTGGTGCTGATCACCCGCGAGATGCTGGCCCAACTGAAATCAAGAGCGTTCAAATGAACGTCTTGCAGGTCAGCGCCGAGATTTTTCCGTTGCTCAAAACCGGTGGCCTGGCCGACATTGCCGGTGCCCTGCCGGGCGCCTTGAACGCTGCCGGTTGCGACGTTCGCGTGCTGCTGCCGGGTTTCGCGCCGATCCTGGCCGATCTGCAGTCGGCCAGCGACCTGGGTGAACTCAGTGCCCCATGGGGTGAGCGCGTGCGGCTGCGCCAGGGGGTGTTGGCCACGCTGGGCATTCGCGCCTATGTGATTGATGCCCCGCAGCTCTACCTGCGCCCCGGCACACCTTACGAAGACGCCCAGCGCCAGCCGTTTCACGACAACCATCGGCGTTTTGCCCTGCTCGGCTGGGTGGCGGCGCAACTGGCATGCGCGCTGGATGCCCAGTGGCTGCCCAGCGTGGTGCACAGCCACGACTGGCACGCTGCCCTGACGTCGGCCTACCTGGCGTTTGGACCTGTCGAGGGGCGCCGCGCCGCCAGCGTGTACACCGTGCACAATTTGGCTTATCAGGGGGTGTTTGCGCCGATCCATTTCTTTGATCTGGGGCTGCCCACGCATGCTTTCTCGGTCAACGGACTGGAGTTCCATGGCCAGCTGTCGTTCATGAAGGCCGGGCTCTATTACGCCGACCACATCACCACCGTGAGCCCGACCTACTCCCTGGAGATCCAGACGCCAGAGCAGGGCTGCGGCCTTGATGGCTTGCTGCGCTCGCGAGCGCGCGACCTGAGCGGCATCCTCAATGCGGTGGACGAGGCGGTGTGGAATCCGGCCACCGACTTCGCGTTGAGTCACAACTTTGATGTCAAAAAGCCGGCCGGCAAGGCGCGCTGCAAAGCGGCATTGCAGCAGCAACTTGGCCTGGCAGCCAAAGCGGATGCGCCCTTGTTTGGTGTGGTGAGTCGCCTGACCGAGCAAAAGGGCTTGCATCTGGTGCTGGCCGTGCTCGATGAGCTGATCGCACGCGGTGGGCAACTGGTGGTGCTGGGCACCGGCGATGCCGGGCTCGAGGACGCCTTCAGGATGCGCGCTGCTGCCCATCCGCAGGCCGTGTCGGTGCGCATTGGTTACGACGAAGTTTTCGCGCACCGCATCTTTTCGGCCACCGATGTCACGCTGGTGCCGTCACGCTTCGAGCCCTGTGGACTGACACAAATGTATGGCCTGAAATACGGCAGCCTGCCGCTGGTGCACCGGGTCGGCGGGCTGGCTGACACCGTGGTGGATTGCGCGCTGGAACATCTGGCCGACGGCACGGCGAACGGCTTTGTGTTCGAAGATTTCAGCCCTGCCGCGCTGACGCGCGCTGTGCGCCGCGCCTTTGCGCTGTTTGAGCGCAAGCAGGAGTGGCGCAGCGTGCGCCAGCGTGCCATGCTGCAACCGCTGGGTTGGGACAAGGCGGCGGCGCAATACGTGGCACTCTACCGGCGCCTGCTTGCCTGAGCGTCCTGTCAGCCGTGGCCTCATTTTTTGTTTTTGTTCGGGAGTGATTGACGCATGGCTGATTCGTGGATGGCGCGGCGCGCCGCCGGGGTGCTGTTGCATCCCACCTCGTTGCCCGGGCCACACGGCATGGGCGACTTTGGCCCCAATGCGTATTACTTCATCGACTGGCTGCACACGGCCGGCCAGACGCTGTGGCAAACCCTGCCGCTGGGGCCGGTGGGGCCGGGGGATTCGCCCTACATGGGCAGCTCGGCGTTTGCCGGCAACCCCTTGCTGGTGGCGTTTGAACCCTTGGTGCAGCGCGGCTGGCTGGCTCCGCCCAGCCTGCAAAAACCCTGGGATGCGCAGCGCATCGACTTTGGCGCGGTTGCCCCCTGGCGATTGCAAAAACTGCGCGAAGCTTTTGCCGGATTCGAGCAGCATGCCACCGCACAGGAGCGCGCTGACCTGGCCGTCTGGGCGCTGAGCCAGCAAGCCTGGCTTGACGATTACGCCCTGTTCATGGCGCTGGACCAGGCCTACAGTCCGGCGCTGTGGCCCGACTGGCCGGCGGCGCTGGCGCGGCGTGATGCGCTTGCGCTGGCGCATGCCCGAGCCAGCCACGCGCAGGAAATGGCTTTCTGGCGCTTTGTGCAATGGCAGTTCGAGCTGCAATGGCAGGCTATCAAAACCTATGCCCGCGGCAAAGGCGTGCGATTGGTGGGTGACCTGCCAATATTTGTGGCGCACCACAGCGCCGATTGCTGGGCCAGGCCTGATCTTTACAAACTCGACGCCAGCGGTCAGCCGCGCGTGGTGGCCGGAGTGCCGCCCGACTATTTCTCAGAGACAGGCCAGCGCTGGGGCAACCCGCTTTATGACTGGTCGGCCATGGCCGCTGACGGTTACCGCTGGTGGATCGAGCGCATGCGCCGCCAGCTGCATCTGGCTGACCTGGTGCGCATAGACCACTTCAGGGGCTTCGTCGATTACTGGGAAATTCCGGCCAGCGAGCCCACCGCCGTCAACGGCTGCTGGCAAGCCGGGCCCGGCCAGGCCTTGTTCACCACGCTCGCGGCTGCGCTGGGCGCCTTGCCCATCATTGCCGAAGACCTGGGCATCATCACGCCCGAGGTGAATGTGCTGCGCCAGCAGACCGGTTTTCCTGGAATGCGGGTGCTGCAATTCGCATTTTCGGGCGATGCCGGCAGCGCCTATCTGCCGCACAACTTCGAGGCCAACACGGTGGTTTACACCGGCACCCACGACAACGACACCGTGCCGGGCTGGTGGGCCAGCTGCAGCGCGCATGAGCGCGCCTTTGCCACGCAGTACCTGGGCATCGACGGTCCGCAGGAAGTGCATTGGGCCATGGTGCGCGCCGCCAGCTTTTCGGTGGCGCGCCTGTCCCTGTGCCAGTTCCAGGATGTGCTCGGGCTGGGCAGCGCGCACCGCATGAACACGCCTGGCACCATGGGCTGCTGGACCTGGCGCTTCAGCTGGCAACAGGTGTCGTCAACTGTTGCCCAACGGCTGGCCAACATCACCGCCGCCAGCGGCAGGGTCGGCTTTGACCGGCTGAACATGTAGACGGCATCTGGCGTGGTTGACGACTGCAGCCCGGCGTGAG
>JBBINL010000078.1:3817-12024 GCA_037443905.1 Burkholderiales bacterium
CGGCTGAACATGTAGACGGCATCTGGCGTGGTTGACGACTGCAGCCCGGCGTGAGAGGCTTCTGGGGCAGGGTCAAACTGCGGGACAACGGCCCAGCTCATCACAGCTGCTCTTGCCGCTTGTGGCGGAGGCGATGATGATCCGATTCCGACACCTGACATCGTTGACGTGCTTCAAGCCGACCCACAGTTCAGCATCCTGGTCGACGCCGTGGTGGCCGCTGGCCTGGTGGCAACCTTGAAAGGCCCCGGCCCGTTCACCGTGTTTGCGCCGACCAATGCCGCATTCGTCTCTCTGCTGGCGGAACTCAACATCAGCAAGGATCAGCTCATTGCCGACAAGGCCCTGCTGACCAGGGTGCTGACTTACCATGTGCTTGCTGCCAATGTCCCTGCTGCCAGCGTGCCCGTGGGCAAAACCATCACGACCGTGGAAACCGGCGTCTTCAAAATTGAAACCAGCGGGGGTCTCAAGATCACCGATGAAAGCAATCGCATCTCCAACATCACCAGAACCGATGTCGCTGCCAGCAACGGGGTCATTCATGTCATCGACAAGGTTCTTCTGCCATCCGACAAAGACATCGTGGCCATGGCACAGAGTCTGCCGGATTTCAGCATCCTGGTCGAGGCCGTTGTGGCTGCCGGTCTGGTCTCCACGCTGCAGGGACCCGGCCCGTTCACCGTGTTTGCGCCGACCAATGACGCCTTTGCCAGTTTGCTCGATGAACTCGGCGTGTCGAAGGACGATCTGTTTGCCGACACTGCGTTGCTGACCAAGGTGCTGACCTACCACGTTGTGGCTGACCGCGTGCTCAAGGCCGAAGTGCCCATCGGCGTGCCCATCACCTCGGTGCAGGGCGAAACCTTCAGCATCGATGCGTCATTGATGATCACTGACCAGCGCAGTCGCATGGCAGGCATCATTGCGACCGATGTCTTTGCCAGCAACGGCGTGATCCATGCCATCGACAAAGTGATTCTGCCTGCAGCCTGAACGTCCTGGACCGGGTCACGGCCTTTTCCAGACGGTGATCCGGTTGCCGCAACCGATCTGGCATGGCAGCCATCATTCAGGCGCAAGGTATTTGTGCAGTCTGCGTTTGGCACCCGGCAGTAAAAGCCCTGCCCTGACATGACCTGACACGCTGTTCAGGACAGAACGTGGGATGTGCCGAAAGTTTGCAAAAAAGCGCATGATCCAGCTCACATGGCCGGTTGGACGGCAGCCTAAGCGTTTGTCGTGCTGGCGACCTGTTGCCACAACATCAGGCTGTGTGCCGCCACCCTCACGCTCATGCCGCCAGTGCCTTGCTGCCCGCCATGGCCTCGCGGGTGGCTGGTATCGAGCAGGGCCTGCCAGTGACCGCCTGGCAAGGTGCAGCTCTCCAGCGTGGCACCGGCGTTGAACAGCAGCAACAAGGGCGTTTGTGCCCTCCCGGGTTTGCCAATGTGGCAGGCCAGCGTGTGCACACCGGTATGGTGCCAGGCATCGCCTTGCAACACGCTGCCATCAAAATTCCACCACGACACGTCATACTGCCCGTTGCCATCGGCAATGCCGTGGTACCACCGATTGGCAAAGGGCTGCAGTTGGTGCCTGAGTCCGATGACGTGCTGGGTGAATGCCAGCAGGTCGGTATCTGGCGCAGACCAGTCGATCCAGCTGGTGGCGTTGTCCTGGCAATAGGGGTTGTTGTTGCCGTTCTGGGTGTGACCGAGTTCGTCGCCCGCGCAGAGCATGGGTGTGCCCTGGGCCAGCAGCGTGTTGGCCAGCAGCGCGCGCTTGAGCCGGGCGCGAAACTCCTGCACCACGGGGTCAGCGCTGGGGCCTTCCACGCCGCAATTGAAGCTCAGGTTGTTGTTGTGACCGTCGCGGTTGTCCTCCAGGTTGGCCTCGTTGTGTCGCTGGTTGTAGCTGACCAGGTCAGCCAGCGTGAAGCCGTCGTGCGAGACCACATAGTTCACCGATTTGGCCGGAGTGCGGCGGCGCTCCTGGTACAGGTCGGATGAGCCGCACAGGCGCATGGCGAAGTCGCCGCGCGAACAGCCCAGCGGCATGCCATCTGCGGCAGCGACACTTTGCACCCAGAAACGACGCACGCAATCCCTGAACTTGTCGTTCCATTCCAGCCAGCTGCGCGGGAAACCGCCCACCTGGTAGCCGCCCGGCCCGGTGTCCCAGGGCTCGGCAATCATTTTCACGCGCGAGAGCACCGGGTCTTGCGCCATGGCGACAAAAAATGCGGCCTGGGCGCTGAAGCCGGTGTCGGTGCGGCCCAGCACCGGGGCCAGGTCGAAGCGAAAACCATCCACATGCATGTCCTCGACCCAGTAACGCAAACTGTCCATCACCATTTGCAGCACCTTGGGGTGGCGCAGGTTCAGGGTGTTGCCGCAACCGCTGTAGTTTTCGTATTTGCCGGGGTTGTCAGGCGGCAAGCGGTAATAGCTGGGGTTGTCGAGGCCGCGAAAACTGATGGTGGGGCCGGCTTCGTCAGCCTCGGCCGTATGGTTGTAGACCACGTCCAGGATCACTTCAAGACCCACAGCATGCAGGCTGCGCACCATGCGGCGGAATTCATCGCGTGCTGCAACGCCGCTGTGCCGGCTGGCCAACAGCGGGTTGAGGCTAAAAAAGCCGATGGTGTTGTAGCCCCAGTAGTTGCTGAGTCCCTGGCTGACCAGACGTTCTTCGCTGATGGCGTATTGCACGGGGAGCAGGTTGAGGGCAGTGATGCCCAGATCCTTGAAATGTCTGATCGAGGCCGGATGTGCCAGGCCGGCAAAGCTGCCGCGCAGCTCGGGCGGGATATTCGGGTTGAGCCTGGAGAAGCCCTTGACATGGCATTCGTAGAGCACGGTATCGCTCAACGAGGTGCATGGCGGCGCGTCATCACCCCAGTCAAATGGCTCGTGTATGACGCGGCTTTTCAGTGCCGCTGCGGCGTTGTCCTGGGTGGTCATGTGGCCGGGGTGCAGGCGGTCGGTGCTGAAGTGATCCTGCTGCCAGTTGAATTGCCCCACGATGTCGCGGGCGTAAGGGTCCAGCAACAGCTTGCTGGCATCAAAGCGCATCCCACGCTCGGGCAGCCAGGGGCCGAGCGCGCGCAAACCATAAACCAGGCCGGGCTGTGCGCCTGGCAGATAGCCGTGCCAGACGTCGACGCTATGGCCAGGCAATGGCCAGCGCGCCAGCTCAAGCTGACCCGCTTCGTCGAACAGGCACAGATCCATGCCTTGGGCGTGGGCAGAAAACGCGGCAAAATTGACGCCGCCGCCGTCGAAATGGGCCCCCATCGGCCAGGGCAGACCCGGCAGCAGTGGGTTGTTGCTCAAGCCGTCCATTCAAAAAATACCGTCGCCAAGGGCGGGAGCGTGAGCAGCACGGAATACGGCTTGCCATGCCAGGGCATGGCCTCGGTGCTGGCTGTGCCAAAGGGCGTGCCGACGTTGCTGCCGCCGTAATGGAGCGAGTCGGTGTTGAGCACTTCACGGTAATTGCCAGGCCTGGGCACGCCCAGGCGGTAGCCTTGCCGGATCTGTGGCGTGAAGTTGCACACCACCACCGTGAAGCGATTGGCATCGAGTCCGCGGCGTACAAAGCTCAGCACCGAATGCGCTGCGTCGCTGTGGTCAATCCATTCGAAGCCTTCAGGCACGAAGTCTTGCTGGTACAGCGCCGGGGTGTCCTGGTACAGCCTGTTGAGGTCGCGCACCAGACGCTGCACCCCGGCGTGCTGCGCTTGCTGCAGCAGATGCCAGTCCAAGCTTTGATCGTGGTTCCATTCGCGCTCCTGGGCAAATTCGCAGCCCATGAACAACAGTTTCTTGCCAGGGTGGCCCCACATGTAACCCAGGTAGGCGCGCACATTGGCGAACTTCTGCCAGCGGTCGCCTGGCATTTTGGTGAGCAGAGAACCCTTGCCGTGCACCACCTCGTCGTGCGAGAGCGGCAGCACAAAGTTTTCGTTGAAGGCATAAACCAGGCCAAAAGTCATCTCGCCCTGATGGTGCTGGCGGTAGATCGGGTCGCGTGCCATGTAGCTCAGCGTGTCGTGCATCCAGCCCATGTTCCACTTGTAGTGAAAGCCCAGGCCGCCGGCGTAGGTGGGGCGCGACACCGCGGGGTAGGCGGTGGATTCTTCGGCCAGCGTGATGGCTTGCGGGCACTCCACGCCGATCACCTCGTTGACGCGTTTCAGAAAGGCGATGGCCTCCAGGTTTTCGCGTCCGCCGAACACATTGGGAATCCAGTCTCCTTCCTTGCGGCTGTAGTCGCGGTACAGCATGGAAGCCACGGCATCGACGCGCAGGCCATCGACGCCAAACCGTTCCAGCCAGTACAGCGCGTTGCCCACCAGATAGTTGCTGACCTCGGTGCGGCCCAGGTTGTAGATCAGCGTGTTCCAGTCCTGATGGTAGCCTTCGCGCGGGTCAGCGTATTCGTACAGGTGGGTGCCGTCGAAATTGGCCAGCCCGTGGGCGTCACTCGGAAAATGGGCTGGCACCCAGTCCAGGATCAAGCCGATGCCAGCCGCATGGCAGCGCGCCACCAGGCGGCCAAAACCATCCGCTTCACCAAAGCGTGCGGTGGGCGCGTACATGCCAATGGGCTGGTAGCCCCAGGAGCCGTCAAACGGGTGTTCACTGATGGGCATCAACTCAAGGTGGGTGAAGCCCATGTCTTGCGCGTAGGGCACCAGCGTGTCGGCCAGTTCGTCCCAGCTGAGCCAGCGGTTGCCTTGCCCGGTCACGCGCCGCCATGAGCCCAGATGCACTTCATAAATGCTCACCGGGGCGCTGAGTGCGTTGGCTTGCTGGCGCTGCGCTGAGGGCGCGATTTTTTCGGGCAAGTGGGCCACCCGGCTGGCTGTGGCCGGCCGCAACTCGGCTTGCAGCGCGTAGGGATCGGCACGGTCCGGCAACACCGCGCCGCCATGGGTGCGTATCTGGTACTTGTAGAGTGCGCCCTTCGTCACGCCGGGAATGAACAGTTCCCATACGCCACATTCCCGGCGCAGGCGCATCGGGTGGCGGCGACCGTCCCAATGGTTGAAGTCGCCCACCACGCTGACTCGGCTTGCGTTGGGTGCCCATACGGCAAAGCGTGTGCCGGCCACACCGAGCATGGTGACCGGATGGGCGCCGAGCACTTCGAACGGGCGCAGATGCGTGCCTTCGGCCAGCAGCCAGACATCCATCTCGCCCAGCACCATAGGGAAACGGTACGGATCTTCGAGCATGCTGTGCTGGCCGTTGGCCCACTGCACCTGCAACAGGTAGGCATCGCCCAGGGCGATCGGTACGGGGGCTTCAAAAAAGTCGGTGCCTGGCTGGCGGGACAGGCTGGCAAGCCAGGCACCTTGTGGCGTCATAACATCGACCTGGGTCGCACTTGGCAGGAAACAGCGCACACTGCACTGCTTTGGCGCGCGCCGATGCGGCCCCAGCACGGCAAAGGGGTCGCCATGGCTGGCGTTGCAAATCAGTTCAATTTCGTGACGTGACAGCATGTTGATCTCTGATGCGCCGGCACGGCCTCAAGCCTTCAAGCCTGACAAATGCCAGATGTCGCTGGCGTACTGGGCAATGGTGCGGTCGGATGAAAACACGCCCATGCCCGCCACATTGCGAATGGCGCGCCGACACCACTGCTGCGGTTGGCGGTAGAGCGCATCCACCTGCGCCTGAGTCTCGACATAAGAAGCATAGTCGGCCAGCAGCATGTAATGGTCGCCACCCCAAACCAATGAGTTGATCAGGGCGCTGTAGCGGTTGGGTTCGTCGGGTGAGAACTGGCCGCCACCGATGGCATCCAGCACCGCCTTGAGGGCCGGGTTGCTGTCGTAGTATTTCAGGGGTTGGTAGCCGGCCACGCGCAGGTCGCGCACCTCGGGGGTTTTCAGGCCGAAGATGAAAATATTCTCATCGCCCACCTGTTGGCGAATCTCGATGTTGGCGCCGTCGTCGGTACCAATGGTGAGCGCGCCGTTGAGCGCCAGCTTCATGTTGCCGGTGCCCGAGGCTTCGGTGCCTGCGGTTGAAATTTGCTCCGACAAATCAGCCCCGGGCATGATGATTTCAGCCACCGAAACGCCATAGTTGGGAATGAACACCAGCTTGAGTTTGTCGCCCACGCGCGGATCCTTGTTGATGGTCAGGCCGACATCATGGATCAGCCTGATGATCGACTTGGCAGCCTGGTAGCTCGAGGCGGCTTTGCCGGCAAAAATGACCGTTCGCGGCACCCAGGGCGCATCCGGATTGGCCACAATGGCCTGGTAGCGCCCCACCACGTGCAGCACGTTGAGCAATTGACGCTTGTACTCGTGGATGCGTTTGACCTGCACGTCAAACAGACTGTCAGGGCTGACCGTGATGCCGGTGGTGTTTTGTATCAGGCGCGCCAGGCGCACCTTGTTGGCGCGCTTGACAGCCATGAATTGAGCCGCAAATTCGGCGTCATCCAGGCTGCCCTCCAGGCGTTTCAATTGGTCGAGGTCGCCGCGCCAGGCTGTGCCCAGGGTGTCGTCGAGCAATTTGGCCAGCCCCGGGTTGGCCTGCGCCAGCCAGCGCCGGGGCGTGACACCGTTGGTCATGTTGGTGAATCGTTTGGGCCACAGCGATGCGAAGTCGGCAAAAATGGTATGAACCAGCAATTCGGAGTGCAATGCCGACACGCCGTTGACCATGTGGCTGCCCACCACAGACAAGTGCGCCATGCGCACCCGGCGTTCGCCGTTTTCGTCAATCAGCGAGAGTCGCTTCAAAAACTCATGGTCGCCCGGGCGAAAGCGCGCGGCCAGGTCCAGAAATTCCTTGTTGATGCGAAAGATGATTTCCATGTGCCGCGGCAATACCTGCTGCATCAGCGACACCGGCCAGGTTTCCAGTGCCTCGGGCATCAGGGTGTGGTTGGTGTACGAGAACGTTTTTCCGCAAATCGTCCAGGCGTGATCCCAGTGAAAGCCGTGTTCATCGCACAAGATGCGCATCAATTCGGCCACGCCTATGGCCGGGTGCGTGTCGTTGAGGTGAATCGCCACATGCTCGGCCAGGTTGTCCAGTGTGGGGTGTTCATCAAGGTGGCGCTTGACCAGATCCTGCATCGACGCTGCCACAAAGAAATACTCTTGCTTGAGGCGCAGCTCGCGACCGGCGGGCGTGCTGTCGTTGGGGTAAAGCACCCACGAGATATTTTCAAACTCGTTTTTGGCGCTGGCGGCTCGGGCATAGTCGCCAGTATTGAAAGCGCTCAGGTCAAAGTGCTCGGGTGCCACTGCTTTCCACAGACGCAGGGTGCTGACTTTTTCCGTGCCATGGCCGGGGACGACCATGTCGTAGGCCTTGGCGGCGACTTCGCCGGCGTGCTGCCAGACCGCAGCGTCATTTTTATGGGCAACCCAGCCGCCAAAACGCACCGGGTAGGTGATGTCGGCGCGCGGGAACTCCCATGGCGTACCGTTCTGCAGCCAGGAGTCCGGGTACTCGACCTGGCTGCCGTTGTGAATCTCCTGGGCAAACATGCCGTATTCATAACGAATGCCGTAGCCAAAGGATGGCAGACCAAGTGTCGCCATGGAGTCCAGAAAACACGCTGCCAGCCGACCCAGACCTCCGTTGCCCAAAGCGGCGTCGCGCTCCAGATCGATAATGTCCTCGAGTTGCTTGGCGTGCTGCGCGAGACCCTTGGCAGCGCCCTCGGTCAGGTTCAAGGCCGCCAGCGCGTTCGACAGGCTGCGCCCCATCAGGAATTCCATCGACAGATACACCACCCGGCGCGCTTTTTTCTTGCGCTCTTGCGCCTGGGTTGCCACCCAGCGCCGGGACAACTGGGCGCGGGCAACCTGTGCCGTGGCCTGCATCAGGTCGCAAGGTGAAGCGCGGTCTGGCTCGACACCAACCGTGTGCAACAGGTGCGCGTTGATTTGCTCGGACAGTGGAGCGGCTAAGGGTGTGGTAGAGACGTTCAACTGGATTCCTTGGACGTTGGCATTGCAGGGATGATGCTGTATTTTGCACGCCAATTCTGGCTTGCTCCGGCTTACTTTACTATGCGCAGACCTCCTGGCGCTTGCGGGTCTTTCTTCATCCCTATAATGGCGCCCATTCCGAGGAGCGTTGCAGCTCACGCGCGGCCTCTGGCCGTTGTGCTGAGTGAGGCTCGGAACCCGCCGCGACCGGTCTGTTGCGGCGTTTCACAAC
>JBBINL010000079.1:0-11993 GCA_037443905.1 Burkholderiales bacterium
GGCATCGGACGCATGACACTGCGCGCAATTGTTGCCATACAGACGTTCACCGATCGCCATGGCCTGTGCATCCTTGGCGACTTCTTCCGGGGGCATTCCCATGAATCTGGCATAAATCGGTGCCGTTTCAGCATTGCCCTTGGCTACCTCATCAGCGTGCAACTTGGCTGACGTCCACCCCAGAGTGCCTGGGTTGCTACCCAGACCAGGATAAAGAACGAGGTAAATCAGTGAAAACACAATGGTGATCACGAACATGTAGCTCCACCAGCGTGGCAGAGGATTGTTCATCTCTCGTAAATCACCGTCCCAGACATGCCCGGTGGTGTTGTCACTGGCGGTGGACGCTTTCATCTTGCTTGTGACGAACAACAAAACCAGACAGGCAACAATGCCAACCAAAGCAACGCCAGAAATATAAATTTCCCAAAAATTACTTGTGAAATCGCTCATTTTTATTCCAATCAGATGATAGGGTCAGTCCTGCTCAAAAGGCAGGTTGGCAGCTTGCTCAAAGTCAGCAGAATTTTTCCGCGAGTAGGCCCAGGCAATGATTCCGATGAAAGTCAGAAAACTGACAACGGTGACCAGTGACCGAAGCGTGTTGACATCGAACTCCATGCTGATTTCCTTGTTATTTTGAGGTTGTGCCAAGAACCTGAAGGTAAGCGACAAGGGCTTCCATTTCGGTTTTCCCGGTGACTTCCCCGGCTGAAGCGGCAATTTCTGCGTCGGTATAAGGTGCGCCCAAAGTGCGCAGAGTGGACATGCGCGCAGGGATCGAAGCGGCATCGACCTGGGCAGTCTTCAACCAGGGATATGCCGGCATGATGGACTCGGGCACCAGATCACGCGGGTTGTTCAGGTGCGTGATTTGCCACTGGTCGCTGTATTTGCCGCCGACACGGTGGAGGTCTGGACCGGTACGCTTGCTGCCCCACTGGAACGGGTGGTCATAGACAAACTCGTTCGCCTTGGAATAAGGCCCGTAACGCAAGGTTTCAGCACGGAATGGCCGGATCATCTGCGAATGGCAGTTGTAGCATCCCTCACGCTGGTAGACGTCACGCCCCGCCAATTGCAAGGCTGTGTAGGGTTTCAGGCCAGGTGCCGGGATGGTGGTTGATTTCTGGAAAAACAAGGGCACGATTTCAACCAGGCCGCCAAACAACAACACAATCAGGATCAGGGTGATCATCAATCCGTTGCTGCTTTCGATGGTCGCATGCGACATGCCGCCGCTTTGATTGGAGGTAGACATATTTTTAATTCCTCAGGAGTGTGCAACAACAGACGGGATGTTGACGGTGACTGAACGACCTGCGGTGGCGGTTTTAAGGGTATTCCACAGCATGAGGATCATGCCACAGAGGTACAACAAACCGCCTGCCAGACGAAGCACGTAAAACGGAAAACTGGCCTTGACAGACTCCACAAAGGTGTAAGTCAGGGTGCCATCCGGATTGATGGATCTCCACATCAGACCTTGCATGACACCGGCAATCCAGAGTGCTGCTATATAAAGCACGATTCCGATCGTCGCCATGTAGAAGTGGACTTCAATGGCTTTCACGCTGAACATCTGTTTTTGACCAAACAGTCGCGGAATCAGGTAGTACATGGAACCCATGGTCACCAAGCCCACCCAGCCCAGGGCACCCGAGTGCACGTGACCCACAGTCCAGTCGGTGTAGTGCGACAAGGCATTGACTGTCTTGATGGCCATCATCGGGCCTTCGAAGGTGGACATGCCGTAAAAAGAGAGCGAAACGATCAGGAAGCGCAGGATGGGGTCATCGCGCAGCTTGTGCCATGCACCCGACAAGGTCATGATGCCGTTGATCATGCCGCCCCAGCTCGGCGCCAGCAAAATCAGGGAAAAAACCATGCCGAGGGACTGGGTCCAGTCAGGCAAGGCGGTGTAATGCAAATGGTGCGGACCCGCCCACATGTAGGTGAAGATCAAGGCCCAGAAGTGAACGATCGACAGGCGGTAAGAATAGACCGGACGAGCCGCCTGCTTGGGAATGAAGTAATACATCATGCCCAAAAAACCAGCAGTCAAAAAGAAACCCACAGCATTGTGGCCGTACCACCACTGCACCATGGCATCTTGAACTCCGGCATAGGCTGAATATGACTTCATGCCCATCAGACTCACAGGAAGTTCGGCGCTGTTCACGAGATGCAACAACGCGACCGCCAAAATGAATGCACCAAAGAACCAGTTGGCCACGTAGATGTGTTTGACTTTTCGCGTACCGACAGTACCAAAAAAGTTGATGGCATAGGCAACCCAGACCAGGGTGATCAAAATGTCGATGGGCCATTCAAGTTCGGCATATTCCTTGGCTGAGGTGTAACCCAAAGGCAGCGAAATGGCAGCCGAGAGGATGACCAGTTGCCAAGCCCAGAAGGTAAAAGTAGCCAGCTTGTCACTGAAAAGACGCACTTGGCATGTTCGCTGAACGACGTAATAAGACGTGGCAAAGAGGCCGCAACCACCAAAGGCAAAAATGACGGCGTTGGTGTGCAGGGGGCGCAGTCGTCCAAAGGACAAATACGAAATACCGAGGTTAAGTTCCGGCCAGGCCAGCTGGGCGGCGATGATCACGCCAACCAGCATCCCCACCACACCCCATACCACCGTCATGATGGCAAACTGTCTGACAATCTTGTCGTTGTAAGTCGTCGCCTGCGTATTAGGAAATGCCATAGTTACCTCTATTATTCAGTGAGCGGCGAAGTGTCCATGTTTGAACTCTTGCGCCATTTGATATAAATCAAACTGTGTCAAAAATTTCTTATCAATCCTTAAGAATTCTCTCTCCCTCTTTTTCAATGTCTTCAAATTGTCCGCTGTGAATGGCCCACCAGATGCCTCCGATGATGAAAAACACCAGCACAACCGAAAGAGGCACGAGGAAATAAAGTATATCCATCAAGTATCCTGTTGAAACTGACTGTCTCTTGACAATCTCAGGGCATTGAGCACTACCAGCAACGAACTGCTGGCCATGCCCAAACCCGCCAGCCATGCCGGGAGAAATCCAAAAACGGCAAGCGGTATGCAGATTGCGTTGTAGATGGCAGCCCAGCTGAGATTTTGCCTGACAATTCTGAGTGTCCGGCGAGAAAGCAGCAGCGCGTCCACCACGTTGGTCAAACGGCCGCCGGACACCAAAAAATCGGCCTTCGCTTGTGCCAGGGGAACAGCCTGACCAAATGCAAATGACACATGGGCTCCGGCCAATACCGGCCCGTCGTTCAAGCCATCGCCAACAACAGCCACTTTGCGGCCCTGATACTGCGCTTCACGCAAGAAATCGAGTTTGTCCTGGGGCGAGCACTGCCCCTTGAAGGCTGAAATTCCCACTTTTTCAGCAACGCGGCGCGCCGCATCGCTGGCGTCGCCCGATAGCAGATGCACACTGATGCCGGCGCGCTGCAAAGCGGCAACCGTCACGCTGGCATCCGGGCGGATATCCTCCTGAAATTCAAAGCTGGCGAGCCAGCCCTGGTCGTCACACAAATGCACCTGCACGGCGCTGGCATCAGTTTGTGACATGCCGCAAAAACTGGCCGAACCCAGGCGAAGCGGGATGGCTGGCTTTGTTTCATCCAAGCATTCAACGCTGGCGCTGATGCCTTGCCCGACGTGCTCAGTGACCTGATCAGCCCGCCATTGGATTGCTGCCTGATTCAATTTGGCCGCTGCGACAATGGCTCTGGAGGTAGGGTGCAATGAATGATGCGCCAGCGCAGCAGCCATGGCCAGCGCCTGTTGTGAAGTCATTCCCTGGCGGGCATGAATGCGATTGAGCACCATGGCGTCACGCGTCAAGGTGCCGGTCTTGTCGAACATCACGGTATCCACGCCCGCCAGGGATTCGAAGGCTTCGAGTCGCCGCACCAGGACACCGCGCCGGGCCAAGGCTCCTGCGGCTGACAGCATGGCCGCAGGTGTGGCCAATGACAGGGCACAAGGGCATGTGACGATCAGCACCGACACCGCCACCATCAGCGCGCGCTCGGGATCGATCTGCCACCAGTAGGCACAGGCCAGCCCAGCGGCAATCAGGACCCCGATCAAAAATGGCTTGGCGATGGTGTCGGCCAGGCGGGCCAGTTTGGGCTTGGTGATGGAGGCGCTTTCCATCAAATTGACGATTTGGGCAAAACGTGTTTTGTCCCCCACGCGATCAACCCGAAGGTGCACCATCGCGGACAGGTTGTGGCTGCCCGAGATCACCTCATCGCCCGTCTGGCGTGACAAAGGCCGTGATTCGCCCGTCAACAGGGCCTCATCGACCGAGGTGTGTCCCTGCAACACAACGCCGTCGGCCGGAAATACCTCGCCCGGCAAGACGCGGATCACATCACCCGCATGCAGTTGCCTGACAGGAACCCGCACGAATTGCCCGTCCGGCTTGAGTCGCAACACACTGTCTGGCAAACGGTTCATCAACGACTCGAGCGCGCCGGCCGTCTTGTCTCGCAGACGCAATTCCAGCCAGCGACCGGCCAAAAGAAAAAACACGAACATGGTCAGGGAATCAAAGAATACCTCGTGACCGAAAATGCCATCGGGTTCAAACGTCCCGGCGCTGCTGACCACAAAGGTGATCAGCATGCCCAGGGCCACCGGCAAGTCCATGCTGACACGGCGGTGCAGCACATCACGCCAGGCATTGCTGAAAAAAGGACCACAAGAGAAAAGAATCACCGGCAGCGTCAGAACCCATGAGGCCCAACGCAGCAACTGCTCCATTTCCCGGGTCAAGTCGCCAGGCTGCGCGATGTAGGCGGGGTAGGCATACATCATGACCTGCATCATGCACAGGCCCGCGACCATCATGCGCCACAAGGCCTTGCGCGATTCGGCAAGACGGCGTTCCCGGGCAAAAACATCGTTGGCGGGGAGTGCCCGGTAGCCGGCTTGTTGCACGGCCCGCATCCAGAGCGACGGGGCAACCGCTTGCGCGTCCCACACCACCTTGGCACGGCGGCTGCCTGCACTGACCTCGGCATCGCGCACACCTGGCACGCCCCTGAGCGCATCCTCGATGCTCAGTGCACAGGCTGCGCAATGCATGCCTTCGATCACCACACTGGATTCCCAGCATCCCTGCTGGCTGGCATGCGGGCGGCTAAAAGTGGTCCATTCCTGTTCATCATCCAGCAATTCCAGCGACGCTTGCGCCTTGTGTTCAGGGTGTGCCAGTGTGACATCAGCAGGAGCAGGATCTGGCTTGGGCGCATCGAGAGCAGGGTGGCTGGCAATTGGCAATGACATTACCCAAGGTTAACCGACAAGCGCTGCAGTTTGCATGACTTTAATCATATTCAAAAAGTCAGGCCATGGTGTATGCTGGCATTTTCAACACCGTGGAGAAAAATCATGTATGACAAAATTCTTCTGGCAACCGACGGCTCGACACTGTCCAAGAAAGCTGTCAGCAGCGCCATTTCACTGGCGGCCTTGACGGGGGCGAGCCTTGTGGCGCTTAAGGTGGTGCCACGTTATCCACAAAGTTACTTTGAAGGCGGTCTGGCATTGCAGGCCGCTGAAGTGGGACGCATCGAGAAACAATGGTCCGAAGAGGGGCAGGCTGTGGTCGATGCTGTCAAAAAAACAGCCGAAGAACAAGGTGTCAAGACCCGCGCCTTGACCATCAAGTCAGACATCGTGTCGGACGCCATCATTGCCACCGCGCGCAAGCATAAATGCGACTTGATCGTGATGGCCTCGCATGGTCGCAAAGGCGTGAAACGCCTGCTCCTGGGCAGCGAAACACAACAGGTACTGACGCATTCGCATATTCCTGTGCTGGTGTTGCGCTAATCAGAAACAACGCATGCCGAACTTCGTTCAGGAGTGGCATGCGTGCATGGTTCAAGCGTATTGCGCGCGCAATACATTTTTTTGGACTTTGCCCATGGCGTTGCGAGGCAAATCAGCCACCACATGGCATTGCTTGGGCACCTTGAAGTTGGCCAGACGCGCTTTGAGTGCAGCCAGGATCTGAGCCGAATCCAGTTGCACCCCCGGTCTGGGCACCACCACGGCCACCCCCACCTCGCCAAAATCGGCGTGTGGTACCCCCACCACCGCGCTTTCGGCAACGCCGGGCAGGTCGTTGATAAAACTTTCCAGTTCAGCCGGATACACGTTGTAGCCGCCACTGATGATGAGGTCCTTGCTGCGCCCGACAATGGTGACGTAGCCATCGGCATCGATGCTGCCCACATCACCGGTCCTGAAAAAACCATCCGGGGTAAATTCCTCTGCCGTTTTTTCGGGCATGCGCCAGTAACCGGCAAACACATTCGGCCCCCTGACCTGAATGTCGCCAATTTCACCCCTTGCCACTTCTGTGCCCTGCCCGTCCACCACCCGCAGCAGCACACCTGGCAACGGAAAACCGACCGTGCCGCCACGGCGCTCACCCTTGTAGGGATTGGAGGTGAGCATGATGGTCTCGCTCATGCCGTAGCGCTCCAGAATGGTGTGGCCAGTGCGTTGCTGCCAGGCCTTGAAAGTATCCATCAGCAGCGGTGCCGAGCCAGAAACAAAAAGTCGCATGTGCCGCGTGAGCTCCCGGTTCAGTCCCGGTTCGGCCAGCAAGCGCACATACAGCGTGGGCACGCCCATGAAAACCGTGGCTTGCGGCAGATGGCTCAGCACCACTTTGGGATCAAATTTGGCCAGCCAGATCATCTTGCTGCCATTGATGAGTGCGCCATGAATCGCCACAAACAGCCCATGCACATGGAAAATCGGCAGAGTGTGCATCAGCACGTCGCCGCCCTGCTCGGGTCGGCGCCAGCCCCAGTAATCTTTCAAAACCAGGGCATTGGAAAGCATGTTGCCATGCGTCAGCATCGCGCCCTTGGAGCGACCCGTGGTGCCGCTGGTGTAAACAATCACCGCCACATCGTCAGGTTTGCTGACAGCAACAGCATGCCGATCAGAGGCTTGGGCCGCACGCTCCAGCAAGGAACCGGTGCGGTCGTCGTTCAGGGTAAAGACCCAGCGTGTGCCCGCATTGAACGCCAGCGTGCTGACCCAGCCGAAGTTTTGCGCGCTGCACACCATCACGGACGGTTCTGCATTGCCGATGAAATATTCAATTTCAGCGCTCTGGTAAGCGGTGTTGAGTGGCAAAAAAATATAACCTGCACGCAGCGTGGCCAGGTACAGTATCAGCGCTTCGACCGATTTGTCAACCTGGACTGCGATGCGCGCGCCCGCAGGCAAATCCAGCGATTGCAAAAAATTGGCCAGCATCGCCGTGCCGCGGTCGAGATCGCGCCAGCTGTAACTCAGGCCCGCGTCGGTTTCAATGGCCGTGCTGTCCAGATCGTCTGGGAAAGCCTGGCGCAGATGCGCATAGAGGTTGGCAGATGCTTCGGACACGGTCATTTCCTCATTTCTTCAAACGAATCAGGATGGGTTGGGCGGGCGTCAAGTCAAAATCTGGCCGCCCGTTTTTCCAGAAAAGCGCTGATGCCCTCGCGCTGCTCGGCGCTGTCGGCATAGTTGTAGGCTGTGGCCAGAAGACCTGAGTGCGGATTCATCGTGGCGTTTGACGGTGTGGCACCGGGCGTCGAATCCATCAGGATGGGCTGCGAATTCAATGCGCGCAGGGTTTGCTTGTTCAGGCGCGCTGCCTGTGGCGCCAGCTGGCAGATGCGCTGAACCGTGGTCTGCGCCAGCATCGCCAGATCGACATCGGCCACGACCCGGCTCAGAAATCCGCGCTGCAGCATCTCGGGCGCGCCCAGCACGGCGGCCTCCAGCAGCATCTGGCGGGCCGTCACCCAACCGGCTTCGCGCGCCACCAGTGCCGCCTCGCGCGGCGCCATCGGAAATCCCAGCCGGGCGATCGGCGCGCCGAACTGGGCCGATTCCGCAGCCAGTCGAATATCGCAACAACTGGCAATCTCGACGCCCGCGCCCATGCAGTTACCGGCAATTTGCGCCACCATCGGCACATCACAGTCAAGCATGGCACGCAAGGCACCCCACACTTGCACTTCATGAAACTCGCGCAGAGAAGCTTCATGGAACCTGAAACCAGCATATTCCGAGATGTCACCACCGGCACAAAAATGCGCGCCATGGCCTGAAATCAACACACAGCGCAGCCCGCTGCTGTGCTGAATACGCTCAAACACGTCGCGCAACTCCAGCCACATGGCGCGTGACATGGCGTTGAAACGCTTGGGGTAGCTGAGCGTGACATGGGCGACACCATCACTGTGTTCAAACCTGATTTTTGCGGCCATATTCTGTTTGCAATGAAGTCCCACACCTGCCTTGATAAAAGGTTCGGACGCTGATGCCGATATCAACTTTTCTGCTGTCTGCCAGCCCACCACCACAGCCCGATTCCGCCCAGGATCATCGGCAGGCACAGCCATTGGCCCATGCTCATGCCCAGCGACAACAGCCCCAGGTGCGCGTCGGGCTCGCGATAGAACTCGGCGATGAACCTGAACACACCGTAGCCCAGCAAGAACATGGCGGCCACCCGGCCTTGAGCGTGCTGTTTGCGCGCGTACAGCCACAGCAGGACAAACAGCAGCAAGCCTTCCAGCAAGAACTGGTAAATTTGTGACGGGTGGCGTGGCAAATCGCCCGCGCCCCTGAATACCATGGCCCAGGGCAGATCCGGACTGGCCACCCTGCCCCATAGTTCGCCGTTGATGAAATTGCCGACGCGCCCGGCAGCCAGCCCCGTGGGCACACAGGGTGCCACAAAGTCGGCCACCTGCAGCCAATGCCTTCTGCGCGAGTGCGCAAACCAGAGCATGGCGACGATCACGCCCAGCATGCCGCCATGAAAACTCATGCCGCCTTGCCACACCGCAAAGACTTCAAGTGGATGGGCGGCGTAGTACAAGGGTTTGTAAAACAGGCAATAGCCAAGTCGCCCGCCGAGCACCACGCCCATCACGCCCAGGAACAGAATGTCTTCGACGTCCTGAGATTTCCAGGCATGCGGTGCGCGCATGGCGGCAAAAGGCGGATGGTGCAGGCGCTGGCGCCCGAGCCAGACAAACAGGCCAAAGGCAACCAGATAGGTCAGCCCGTACCAATGGATGGCCAATGGGCCGAGCTGCAAGGCAACCGGGTTGATCTCGGGCTGAGTCAGCATCAGTCGAGCAGCGACATATCGCGCACTGCGCCCTTGTCCGCCGACATGACCAGTTTGGCATAAGCCTTGAGTGCAGCCGACACCTTGCGTGGACGTGCTTGGGCGGGTTTCCAGCCCTTGGCATCCTGCTCGGTGCGGCGCCGGGCCAGTTCATCGTCAGACAGCAGCACGTTGATGGAACGGTTGGGAATGTCGATCCGGATGCGGTCGCCCGTACGCACCAGGCCAATGGCGCCACCGGCTGCCGCCTCGGGAGAAGCATGTCCGATCGACAAACCCGATGTGCCGCCCGAAAAACGCCCATCGGTCAACAGGGCACAGGCTTTGCCCAAGCCCTTGGACTTGATGTAAGACGTGGGGTAGAGCATTTCCTGCATGCCGGGGCCGCCTTTGGGGCCTTCGTAGCGAACGATCACCACGTCGCCGGCCTTGACCTGGTCGCCCAGAATATGCTGCACCGCTTCATCCTGCGACTCGGTGACATGCGCCGGCCCCTCGAAAACCAGCAGCGATTCATCGACACCTGCACTTTTGACGACACAGCCGTTCAGGGCGATATTGCCGTAAAGCACAGCCAGACCGCCTTCTTGCGAGTACGCGTTGGCGATTGAACGGATGCAGCCTTCAGCGCGGTCCGTGTCCAGGCTCGGCCACCGGGTGGCCTGGCTGAACGCCACCTGGGTCGGTTTGCCAGCCGGTCCGGCCTGGTAAAAAGTTCGCACCTCGGGGGATGGGGAGCGCATGATGTCCCACTGGTTCAGCGCGTCTTTCATGGTCCGGGCATGCACCGTGGGCACATCGGTGTGCAGCTTGCCGGCACGATCCAGCTCACCCAGAATGGCCATGATGCCGCCGGCGCGGTGCACATCTTCCACATGGAATTTGGGCGTGTTGGGTGCCACTTTGCACAACTGCGGCACCGTTCGCGACAGGCGGTCGATGTCTTTCATGGTGAAGTCGATGCCAGCCTCTTGCGCCACGGCCAGCAGATGCAGGATGGTGTTGGTCGAGCCGCCCATGGCAATGTCCAGCGAGATGGCATTCTCGAAAGCTTTCAGGCCAATGGCGCGCGGCAGCACCGTGGCATCGTCATGCTCGTAGTAGCGCCTGGCGAGGTCGACAATCAAATGGCCGGCACGTTTGAACAATTGCTCGCGGTCGGCGTGTGTGGCCACCAGTGTGCCGTTGCCCGGCAACGACAAGCCCAGCGCCTCGGTCAGACAATTCATCGAGTTGGCGGTAAACATGCCCGAACACGAGCCACAGGTTGGGCAAGCGCTACGTTCCACTTCGGCCACGTCGGCTTCCGACACCTTGTCGTCTGCGGCCATCACCATGGCGTCGACCAGATCGAGTTTGAACACGCTCAACCTGGTTTTGCCCGCTTCCATCGGCCCACCCGAGACAAACACCGCCGGGATATTGAGCCGCATCGCGGCCATCAGCATGCCGGGGGTGATCTTGTCGCAATTGCTGATGCACACCATGGCATCGGCGCAATGGGCGTTGACCATGTATTCGACGCTGTCGGCGATGATGTCGCGACTCGGCAGCGAGTACAGCATGCCGTCGTGACCCATGGCGATGCCGTCGTCGACGGCAATCGTGTTGAACTCCTTGGCGACGCCACCGGCGGCTTCGATCTCGCGCGCCACCAGTTGCCCCAGGTCTTTCAGGTGCACATGGCCCGGCACAAACTGGGTGAAAGAGTTGACCACCGCAATGATGGGTTTGTCGAAGTCACCGTCTTTCATGCCGGTGGCACGCCAGAGCGAGCGGGCACCGGCCATGTTGCGACCAGCGGTGGTGGTTTTGGAAAGGTAGGCAGGCATGATCAAAGACTTTTGAATGAGATGAAAACTAGGCTGGAATGTGGCACGGATTATGGCCCACACAGTCCGGCATGGGGTCCTGTTGCGGGTATGTTCACATGAGGAAAGGAGCGGCCCAAGCTTGCTGTGTCAACACCAAACCTGGCACTGATGGGGTCGATGCCGTTCAGCGCTTCCTTTTTTGATAGTTGGCATCGAGCGCGCTTTTGGTGCGTGCACGGCGCTCGCTGATCCGTTTGTTCTCGCGTTCCATGGCCTTGCGCTTGGTATAGCCAAAGGTGTCAGCCCAGAACCACCACAACACGGCCAGGACAAAAGGTGACAACACCCACCACCAGGACCAATCGGCCACCGGCCCCATGGCAGCATATTTCATGAGCAAAAACACCAAGCCCAAACCCAACAGATACATGGCCTCTCCTTTGTAATGAAATAGCCGATGGCAATCATGCCCAGGGCATGCACCACCCCTAAAATAATTACTGGACACTCTAACCGATCTTTTCCAAGGACAACAGCATGAAACGAACTCTTTTTGCTTTGCTCGCTGCCGCATTTGCAGCTGCTCCGGCATGGGCCGACCTGGCTTTGGCGCAAAAGAAAAACTGCATGGCTTGTCACGCGGTGGACAAGAAAGTGGTTGGCCCCGCCTACAAGGATGTTGCCAAGAAATATGCTGGCCAGGACGTGGTGGCCAAACTGTCAGCCAAGGTCAAAGCCGGGGGCTCCGGGGTTTGGGGTGCGATTCCCATGCCTGCCAATCCGCAAGTCAATGACGCGGAAGCCAAGCAATTGGTGACCTGGGTTCTGTCGCTCAAGTAGAAAATTTTTTTCAGATACAACAAAAAGCCCGCAATTGCGGGCTTTTTGTTTAGTTTCTCGCCATGCGCGATTGCCATTCAAACGCGCATGGCTCAGCTTGATCAATAAGTCTGACCCAACTGGTTCAGGATGGCCGGATTTTCCAGTGTCGACGTGTCCTGGGTGATGTTTTCAC
>JBBINL010000080.1:0-11970 GCA_037443905.1 Burkholderiales bacterium
ACTGGCTCACCGCAGAGTCGCTGCCGGGCTGCTGGTACAGCGGGCAAAAGTCGGTGAGCTTGCCCGGCGCGATCAGCACGCCGCCGGCGTGCATGCCGATGTTGCGCGTCAGGCCTTCGAGCTTGCGCGCAAGCTCCAGCAGCGTGCGCACGTCTTCCTCCTTGGCTTCACGCTCGGCCAGCAGCGGCTCGGCCTCGACCGCATAGACCGTTTTATCGTCGGGTTTTCTGTCGGGCGGCGGCAGTTGCAGTGTGACCGACACACCCGGCTTGTTGGGGATGAGTTTGCTGATGCCGTCGCAAAAGGTGTAGCTCATGTCCAGCACCCGGCCCACGTCGCGGATCGCCGCGCGCGCGGCCATGGTGCCGAAGGTGGCGATCTGGCTGACCGCGTTCTTGCCGTATTTTTCTTTCACGTAATCGATCACGCGGTCACGATTGGCCTGGCAGAAGTCGATGTCGAAGTCGGGCATCGTCACCCGTTCTGGGTTCAAAAAACGCTCAAACAGCAGGTTGTAGCGCAGCGGGTCCAGGTCGGTGATCTTCAGCGCATACGCCACCAGCGAGCCGGCGCCGGAGCCGCGCCCCGGCCCCACCGGGCAGCCGTTGTTCTTGGCCCAGTTGATGAAGTCGCCGACGATCAGAAAATAGCCCGGAAAACCCATGTCCAGGATCGTCTTCAGCTCGAACTCGAGCCGCTCCAGATAGCGCGGCATGGCCATTTCGCGCTGCGCCGGATCGGGATACAGGTGCACCATGCGCTCTTTCAGGCCTTCATGCGCGACATGGCGAAAGTAGTCGTCGGCGGCCAGCACCACACCATTGACCGGCGGAATCGGAAAGTCGGGCAGCTGGTGCTTGCCCAGCACCAGGCTCAGGTTGCAGCGTTTGGCAATTTCCACGCTGTTGGCCAGCGCCGAAGGCACGTCGGCAAACAGCGTCTGCATCTCGGCCGTGGACTTGAAATACTGGTCGCGGGTGAAGCGGCGCACGCGGCGCGGATTGGCCAGCAGTTCACCTTCGGCAATGCACACGCGGGCCTCATGCGCCTCGAAATCTTCGGCTGTCTGAAACTGCACCGGGTGCGTGGCCACCACCGGCAAGCCCGTGCGCAGCGCCAGTTGCACCGCTGCCGTCACCTGGATCTTGTCCTCGGGGCGGTTGGCGCGTTGCAACTCCAGGTAAAAACGGTGGGTGAAGACGTCTGCCAGTTGCAGCGCTGCATCGAGCGCCCGCGCCTCGTTGCCCTGCAGCAAGGCCTGGCCCACCGGCCCGGCCTGTGCGCCCGAGAGGCAAATCAGCCCGCCATTGAGCTCCTTGAGCCAGGCCAGGCTGACACTAGCCTGCGCCTTGCCGCCGTTTTGCGTCCAGGCGCGTGCCAGCAGCTCCGACAAATTCAGATAGCCGGGGTGGTTTTGCACCAGCAGCAGCACGCGCGAGAGCTGCCCCGCTTCCTGACCCAGACCTTCCAGCCAGATCTCGGCGCCAAGAATGGGTTTGACGCCGCGCTTGCGCCCTTCCTTGTAAAACTTGATGGCACCGAAAAGGTTGCTCAGGTCGGTGATGGCCAGGGCGGGCTGGCCGTCGGCGGCAGCGGCTTTGACCACGTCGTCGATACGGTTGGTGCCATCGATGACAGAATATTCGGTGTGCAGGCGTAAGTGAACAAACATGGGGCTTCTTGTATGATGGTCGAGTCAACTCAGCCCCCGAGCAGGGTGATTGGCTTTTCAAAGCTGGATTGTAAGAAGACCCCAAGGCGTATATCTTGAAGATTCTCGTGGTGGATGATCATGCGCTGGTCCGTGAAGGGCTATGCCAGGTGTTGCAGGGGCTCAATCCCGGGGAAAGCACCGAGGTGCTGCAGGCCGCCACCTGCACCCGTGCCCTTGAACTGGCCCATTTCAATGCGGACCTGGATCTGGTGCTGCTGGATTACCGGCTGCCTGACATGAGCGGCCTGGCGGCACTGGAAATTTTCGGCCAGCGCCATCCCGAACTGCCGGTGGTGATTTTGTCGGGCTCGGCCAATCCGAGTGTGGTCCAGCATGCGCGGGACCTTGGTGCGGCTGGTTTTGTCACCAAGTCCGGCAAGAGCGACGCGATGCTGAAAATTTTGCGCAAAATTTTGGCGGGGGAAATGTACCATCCCTCCAATTTCAGCCCGCTCGGCGATGACAACGATGGCGCCCCCGTCAGGGCCCCGGCACCGCCCGTGCTCAGCCCGCGCCAGCAGGATGTGCTGTACCTGCTGCTCGGCGGATTGACCAACCGGCAAATCGGCGAAGAATTGTCGTTGGGCTCTGAAACCGTGAAATTTCATGTCAGCAATATTTTGCGCATTTTCGGCGCCCGCACCCGGACCCAGGTGGTGCTGGAGGCCAGGCGCTGGGGCTACGATCAGGACTCGTCGCGCACCCGCTGAACGGCCAGCAGGCGATTGAGCAAGCTGCGCAATTTGGCGGGACGCACCGGTTTGCTCAACAGGGTCAGTTGCGCCGCCCGGGCCGCTTGCAGCAGGTCCGGATCGGTGTCCCCACTGATGAGGCAGGCGGGCACCGCTCGCGCCAATTGCTGGCGCATCTGCACGATCACATCCAGGCCGTGTGTGTCACCCTTGAGCCGGTAATCACTGATGATCAGTCCGGGCACAAAACCGGTATGGAGCAAAGCTTGCGCCGCGCTCAGGCCGTCCGCCTGGGCCACCTGGAAGCCCCAGCTTTGCAGCAAGCCCGCAAGCGCCTGGCGCACCAGATCATCGTCCTCAATCACCAGGACAGGGCAAGCCTGACCGTCCTGCGTTGGGGGCATCCGGGTCGCCTGCGGCGTCTCGGGCGAAGCAGGAACTTTGGCCCATGTCAACGCAGGCTGATCAGCTGGCTTGGCCTGCACCGGCAGCGTCAGGCGTACGCGGGTGCCGACACCAGGGCGCGACACCAGCTGCAGGGGATGCTGCAACAACTGACAACTGCGCTGCACAATGCTGAGCCCCAGCCCCAGCCCCAGCCCCAGGCCCTGGCGACGCTGATGCGCCACGCTGTCCACCTGATAGAACTCATTGAACACCGCTTGCTGATGTTCCGGGGCAATGCCCACACCGCTGTCCCAGACTTCGATGTGCATCAGCGAGGCTGAAGATGTGCGTCGGCAGGCCACCACCACGCCGCCCTTTTCCGTGTAGCGCAAGGCATTGCTGACCAGGTTGATCAAGATGCGGTACAACAGCACCGGATCGCTGTAGACCATGGCATGGCAGGGCCGGATGTGCAAGCGCAACCCTTTGTCCAGCGCGGTCAGCGACAGATTCTGATCGAGCCGTTCAAACAAGTCCATCAACGCAAAGGTCTGTATCCTGACCGGGACCGCCCCGGAGTCCAGGCGCGAGATGTCGAGCAGGTCATCGAGCAAAGTCTGCAGGGCGTGCACCGAAGCTTCGAGACTGGCAATCAGCTGACGGGTTGGCGCAGCATGCGACAGTTGCGCCAGGCGGGCGACAAACATGCCCATGGCATGAATGGGCTGGCGCAGATCATGGCTGGCAGCCGCCAGAAATCTGGATTTGGCCTGCGTTGCCAGTTCGGCTTCTTCCTTTTTTTCGCGCAGGTCCTGGGTGACCTTGGCCACCCTGGACTCCAGCTCCTGCTGCACATTGGCCAGCCGGTCTGACATGTGCATCAGGTTGTCCTGCAAATGATGCAGCGGGTCGTGCGCCGGCGTTTGCGCCTGAACCCGGGCTGCCGCGGCAAAATCACCATGACCGATGCTTTCGATCAAATCCGACACCCGCACCATCGGGCGTATCACGCCAGCGCTGAGCCTGAGCGCCAGCACCGCTCCGAACAACAGCCCCAGGGTCATGATCAAGCCGCCCAGCAACAAGATGTCACGTTTTTTCTGGGTGACCGATTGCAGCGAGAACTTCACGACCACCTGGCCCAGTGATACCGCTTGTCCTTGGTTGGCGCTGCTGGCGGCTTCATACAGATCGTCAAGACTGAGATCGCTGGCGTAGACCGTCTGGGTCAGCACATCGGCCAGATCCTGTTCGCTGGAAACTGGCTGCACCGCGCTGGCAACGGCGGGCATGCCGGCACTGAAGGCTTCTCCAACGCTGGCAATCAGCCGCCCCCCGCGGTCATAGATGGCAACCCCGCGCACATCAGGCTCACGCAAGGCGCCGTGTGCGAGCGTTTGCAGCTGCTGGCCATTGGCACTGAACAGGCCGAATTCGCTGGCCAGGGCAAGCTGGCGTGCCACGGCATGGGTATGCATGCCGTAAGCCTCATCGATATCCTTGAAACGCGACACCAGAAATGCGGTGGACAGCAACAGACACAGGAGCAGCGCGGGCAGCAGCGCCGCCAACAGCATGCGTTGCCGGATATCGAATATTTTCATGGCCGTTGCTCCAGACGTTTCAAGGCCTGGCGCAGGGCCTGCGCATCGAGCGTCAGCCCCAAGACCCTGGCAACCTGCGCATTGACGCTGATTTCAAAGTCTGCCGGCTCCAGCGCCTGCTCTGGCAAGCCACGCATGGCCAGCGCATGCAGCACCCAATGGGCCGCCTCGGTGCCCGCCTGCGTCGGTGTGCTGTACAGCGCCAGCAGGGCGCCCGCGCGAACATAGGCGGGTGAAAAGGCGAGCAGCGGCACTTTGAGCCGAACCGAGGTCAGCAGGATGTTTTGAATCGTGTTGCTGTTATAGACCAGCGGGTCAGCCTGCGCCAGCAGCACTTCACTGTCGGCCAGGATGGATTGCAGGGCATCGAACAGCAAGGCGTCATCGTCCAGCCTTACTGCACGCAACGACAGACCACTGGCACCGGCGGCTGCAATCAGGGCCGGCTTTTCGGGCCAGGACTGCGGCCCGAGCAACATGCCAACCTGCCTGGCCTGTGGCAGTGCCAACCGGATCAGGGCCAGCTGGCGTGGCAGCGGCTGGTCGAGATAAAGCGCATTGAACTGTGCTGATGCCGTGCGCCCGCTATCGCGCAGCACGCGCTCGAAACCGCGGCGCGGTATCAGGGCACTCAGCACAGGCGCATTCAGCCGGGCCCTGGCCAGCGCTGCTGACGCCTCGGTGCCCAGCGCCACCCAGACCTTGAGCGTTGCCTGCGTTGCCGCTGGGACGCTGGCCACATCCGCCGGGTTGAGCAGCTGGATCGCACTTCGCGGCACACCCTGGCTCTCGAGCTGCCTGACCAGAGCCTGGGCGGCTTCCATATAAGGCGCTCCGGTTTGGCTGCTGACGATGGCCACCCGCACCCCGGGCGCCTGCGCCTGCACCGGCAAGGCCAAAAGGCCCATGGCCAGTGCGATGAAATACAGACGCCAGCGTTGCATCATGCCAGGCGAGGGACTCAGTTGTCGAACCGCAGGGTCACAAAGGCGCGCCGCTTGACCGCAAACGACTCGGCAAAATCGGCATAAGGCTGGCCCTGGTTTTGCACCGTCAAGGCGATTTCTCCGCTTTGGTGGCCACGGCGAAGCGTTTTGGACAAGCGCCAGTCGGTACGGTTGATGTACTGCTTGTACAAGTCCGATTGCAGCCGGAAGGGCTTGCTGTATTGATGGCTCACGCTGAATTGCAAATCGAAGGGCAATTGCTGGACCAGCATCAAGGTGCTGGCAGACTGCGGCATCGAGTCTGCCAATTGGGGGTGCGTTGGCGGGCGCGGAAAGAGCACGTTGGCAAAGGTCTGGTTCAAGCCCAGGCGGGCGCCCGGCCAGGGACGGCCCTGCCATTGCAACTCCAGGCCGCGCAGCGTCAGGCTGTCGCCATTGACATAGTCTGCCGGTGTCGAGGGCAGCAGCGACGTGCCCGGGGGCAATGCGTAGTTCTCGCGCTGGGACAGGCCGGTCAGCGCCTCATCAAAAACCCGGACGTCGAGCGTCGAGTTCAGCCATGAGAAACTGCCGTAGTAGCCCAGCTCGCGGGTGAGCACAGACTCGGGCTCGATATTGCCGCGCGCCAGCACGGTGATCTGCAGCAATTGCCCGTTGGCCGTGTAGCGCACATCACCATCGGTCTCGAACACACTGGGTGGCCGGTACGAGCGGGCCACACCGGCGCGCAGGGTCTGACCGGGGGTGACGTGCCAGTTCAGCATCAACCTTGGCGCCAGGCTGGAACCGCCGGCACTGCTGTGCTCGGCCATGGCACCGGCATTGAGCAACAGGTCTGGGTGCAGGCGCCATTCGGCATTGGCGAACAGGCGCGTGAAATCGGTCACCAAGGGCTCGGTCGTGTTGTACACCGGCTGCGATTTCACCGACTCACGGCGCAGCTCGGCGCCCCAGACCATGCGCACATCCTGGCCCAATTGCAGGGTGTGCTGGGCCGTCAGGGAATCGTTGCTGGCGGTGCCGCTGCTATCGAGGTTGACGCTGTAAAAAGGGGCCGGCAAGGGTTTGACTGACAGATCGTCAAAGTCTTCCTGCTGATGCGAAAACATCAAGGCCAGGTCCTGGTCAGGGCTGAGCACCTTGTTCCAGTCGACTTGCACATAGCTGGCATCGTAGCTGGTGTCGCGCAAGGGCGCAGGCTGGCCACCGGCAAAGCCGCGCCCGGCAAGAATGTTCATCCAGCCGGCGCGCAGCGCCAGGCTGGTGGTGCTTGAGGACTGCCAGTCCGACCTGAAATTGACCCGCCGCACCCGGTTGTGGCCGTTTGAGCCGGCCAGCCCGTCGTCGCCCTGCTCGTCGATGCCCAGCCGCATGCTGGCATTGCCCACGCGCCAGCCGAGCCCCAGGCGGGTGTCCTGAATGCCGTTTTCCCCATGATTGATCCCGGCCGAAACCCCCAGAGTGTCTGAAGTGCGTCGGGTCACGATGTTGACCACGCCGAGCATGGCACGCGCGCCATAGGCCACCGAATTGGCGCCGCGCGTCACCTCGATGCGCTCGATGTCGTCCAGCGCTACCGACATCAGGCCGGGCGCGACACTGCCGACCAGGTAAGTCGAATAAGCCGAGCGACCGTCCACCAGCACCTGGATGCGGCCGGAAAAATTGCCGAAAATACCGTGGTAACTCGCCTGCGGCGCGTCGGCCTCGAAGGACATGCTGCTCTGGAAGCCCGGCACCAGCCGCAACAGGTCAGGCACGTCACGCGCGCCCGAGCTGCGAATGAAGTTGCGCTCGAGAATGGTGACGGCGCCTGGCGTTTCGTCCAGCCGCTGTGGCAGGCGCGATACCGACAGCACGATCGGCATTTCATCCAGATAATCTTTTTCCGATACGCCCGCGCTGTCCTGGGCCGAGACTGCCGGCGCGGCCAGCAGCCAGGCCAGGCCAAGCCATGTGGCACATCGGATTGGACAGGCAATTGAATGATTTTTCATGTCCGCATTTTGCCTGCCGCGCCAGTCATCTGGCTGACGGGCATGGGACTCACGTTTCAGGCCGGGGTGGCCACCACCCGACCTGCTTCCAGGGTGATGCTGCGCGCGCAACGTTCGGCCATGGCACGATCATGGGTGACCAGCAGCAGCGTGGTGCCGAGTTCACGGTTCAGGTCGAACATCAGGCTCATGATTTTTTCGCCGGTGGCAAAGTCCAGGCTGCCGGTGGGCTCGTCGGCCAGCAACAGCGCCGGTTGCATCACGAACGCCCGCGCCAGCGCCACCCGCTGCTGCTCTCCGCCCGAGAGCACCTTGGGGTAGTGGCCCAGGCGCTGCTCCAGGCCCACGCGCGCCAGCATCTCGGTGGCCAGCTGGCGGGCCTGACGCCGGCCCGCCAGTTCAAGCGGCAACATCACGTTTTCGAGCGCCGTCAGGTTGCCCAGCAGCTGAAAGCTCTGGAACACAAAGCCGATCTGTTCGGCGCGCAGCACGGCACGCTCGTCTTCGGTCATGGCAAACAGGTCGCGCCCGGCCAGACGCACCGTGCCCTGGCTGGGCAAATCCAGCCCGGCAATGATCGACAGCAGCGTGCTCTTGCCCGAGCCCGATGCACCGACAATCGCCACGGTTTCTCGCGACTGCAGGGCAAAATCAATGTCCTGCAAAATGTCCAGCGTGCCGGTGGCATCGGTCACCGACTTGAACACATGCTCTACCGAGATAATGACATCTGACATGAATTTTTCTTTGCGACAAATGAATTTGAACCGGCGTCACTGTATCGTGTTGGCGGCCAACCTCGCTGGCGCCGGGATTTACGCCAGCGCCTTGGCTGGCACGTCCGCGCGCCCGGCCCATACCATTGTGGTGCTGGGAGACTCGCTGAGCGCGGAGTACGGCCTCAGGCGCGGCACCGGCTGGGTGGCCTTGCTGGAGCAGAAGCTGTCGGACGAAAAAACAAGCGCCAAAGTCATCAACGCCAGCATCAGCGGCGACACCACCTCGGGCGGGCGCGCCCGTCTTCCCGCCCTGTTGACGCAACACCAGCCCACGCTGGTGGTGATCGAGCTCGGCGGCAACGACGCACTGCGCGGTCTGCCGCTCGAGCTGACCCGCGACAACCTGCTGGCCATGACGTGGATGGCGCAAAAAAGTGGCGCCAAAGTGCTGTTGCTGGGCATGCAGATGCCGCCCAACTATGGCCGCGAGTACAGCCAGCGCTTTGCCGACATGTATGCCGGCGTGGCCAAAACCACGCAGGCGGCACTGGTGCCGTTTTTGCTCAAGGGCATTGCCGATACGCCCGACAGCCTGACCTGGTTCCAGGCCGACCGCATCCATCCGACCGAAGCGGCGCAGCCGCGCATGCTGGCCAATGTCTGGCCGGTGCTCAAGAAGGGGATGCGATGAGTCTGACGCCCGTCAGCGCCACCGAGGTGCTTGGCCGACTGGATGCATTCGATGCCATCATCGACGCCCGCAGCGAAGCCGAATTCCAGCAGGACCACCTGCCCGGCGCCATCAACTGGCCGACCCTGAACAATGCCGAGCGCATTGAAATCGGCACCTTGTACAAGCAGGTCAACCCCTTCGAGGCACGCAAGCGCGGCGCCGCCGTGGCTGCCCGCAACATTGCCGCGCACATCGAGCGCGAGGTGCTCGACAAACCGCGTGACTGGCAACCCCTGGCCTACTGCTGGCGCGGCGGCCAGCGCAGCGGCGCACTGTCGCTGATCCTGAGCCAGATCGGCTTTCGGGTGACGCTGGTGGAAGGCGGCTACAAGGCCTTTCGGGCGGCGCTGGTGCAGGACATCGTGGCGCTAGTGCCCAAGCTTTCATTCAAGGTCATCTGCGGCCCCACCGGCAGCGGCAAAACCCGGCTGCTGCAGGCGCTGGCAGCACAAGGGGCGCAGGTGCTCGACCTGGAGGCATTGGCCAACCACCGCAGTTCGGTGCTGGGCGCCATGCCCGGTCTGGCGCAGCCGACGCAGAAACGCTTCGAAACCCTGATCTGGGACCAGTTGCGCCGCTTTGACCCCGCGCGTCCCGTTTATATTGAAAGCGAAAGCAAGAAAGTGGGCAATCTGTCGGTGCCGGCAGCCTTGATGGAGGCCATGCGCACCAGCCCATGCCTGAGCCTGCAACTGCCCGATGCCGAGCGGGTGGCGCTGTTGCTGGAGGACTATGCCTACCTGACACGCGACGTGGATTATTTTTGCGAACGGCTGTCGGCGCTGGTGATTCTGCGTGGCCGCAGCGTGGTGGAACATTGGCAATTGCAGGCGCAGACGGGTCAGTTTGCCGAGGTGGTGCAGGCATTGCTGCAGCAGCATTACGACCCGGCCTACCAGCAGTCGATGCAGCGCAATTTTGTGCAGTTTGGCCAAGCCATCGCGTTGCACCCCACTGACCGGTCGGCGCAAGCCATGACGCAGCTGGCGCGCCAGCTCATGCCCGCTGACAGCTGAACGGATTCAGCTTGGGGTGTCTTCGGAGGGCTGTCCGGGCTCCTGGTCGCTGGATCGAGGAACTCCCTCACCTGCTTTGCGCTGGGCTTTTTCCTTGAGTTTTTCTTCTCTTTTCTTCTTTTTTGCCAGTTCTTTCTGACGTTTTTCGTAACCGTAATTAGGTGTTGCCAAGGTGTGCTTTCATGTGCTTTCAAGTTGATGTCTGCATTTTAGTCGCGCAGGCTTTGGCATTTCCCGGCGTGGACCACGGGCCGGAACTCAAGCGCATCGCTGCAGGGCCTGCAGCAGGTCCGCCTGCAAGGCGTGCGCCGACTCCAGTCCCACGGAAAAACGCACCAGAATGCCGCGCTGCAGATGCGCCGGCCACTGCGTGCGCATGGTTTCGAGCTGGTAGGGCATGACCAGACTGATGGGGCCGCCCCAGCTGTAGCCGATTTTGAAGAGCTGCAAGCCGTCGCAAAAAGCATCGACCTGATGCTGGCTGATGTGCGGCTTGAAGATCACGCTGAACAGCCCGGCCGCAGCGCCCAGACCGTTGCCGCACAAAGCTTGCCAGTGCTCATGTCCGGGCGACTGCGGCAGCGCCGGATGCAGCACCTGGGCCAATTCGTCGCGCAACAGACACCACTGCGCCAGGGCGCGGGTGGTTTCATCGTGCTGGCGGTAGCGCAGCGTGAGGCTGGGCAGCGCCCGCAGCACGCTCTCGACGTCATTGGCGCCCACGCCCAGACCGAGGCGCATGTGGCACAGCTTGAGCTGCATGTGCAGGCGCTCATCGGTGGTGACAATGCTGCCCATCAGCACATCGCCACCACCGCTGGGGTATTTGGTCAGCGCGTGAATCGAGATGTCAACGGCCAGCGGCGGTTGCGCGTGCGCAACCAGAGCGAACGGCCTGAAGGCCAGACCGGCGCCCCAGGTGTTGTCCAGCGCGCACAGCACCCCTGCCGCCCGGCAAATGCGCACCTGGGCGCACAGGTCAGGGAACTCCAGCGTGACCGAACCCGCCGCCTCGAGCCAGACCAACCGGGTTTGCGGGGTGATTTTGGCCGCCAGGTCGGCGGGGTCCATCGGGTTGAAATAGCGGTGCGTGATGCCCCAATGCGCCAGTTCGCCCTCGGCCAGGGCCTTGGAGGGACCGTAGGCGTTGTCAGGGATCAGCACCTCGTCGCCGCTTCTGAGCAAAGCCAGCGCCACGGTGGCAATCGCGGCCAGGCCACTGGGCACCAGCAGGCACTGGCTGCCGCTCTCGAGCGTGGCCAGGCGCTCTTCGAGCGTGTAACTGGTGGGTGTTCCATGCAGTCCGTAGGTATAGGCGGACTTGTCTTTCCAGTCAAAGTGACGCATGGCGGCCACATTGGGAAAAAATACCGTCGAGGCCTTGAACACGCCGGGCTGCGGCGCGGCGAAACCGGGCGGGGGCTGATAAGGGTGATGAATCAGGGTGGTGGTGAGATCAGCCATGGCGACGACAGATGCGTTTCAAACGCTCCATTTTTTCAGCAGTTGCTGCGGACGCAAACTGTCGTAGCCCTCGAAGGGCTGGTGAATCCAGGGATTGGTCTGCAGGAATTCAACCGTGTAATCGGGCGTGAACCTGGACAGCGCCTTGGTCCAGAGCACCGCGCTGCGCAACTCGGTGATGGTCTTGTAATTGTTTCTGAGCTGATCGATCACGGCCTGCAGCGTCAGGCCGGAATCGGCCAGGTCATCGACGAGCAGCACCTTGCCGGCGATCTCGCCCTTGGGTGTGGTGATGTAGTGCGCGATGTCGAGGTTGCCCTGCTCGGTGCCCGCGTTGGCACGATAGGAACTGGTGGACATGATGGCCAGCGGCTTGTCGAAGACACGCGACAGGATGTCGCCAGGGCGCATGCCGCCGCGCGCCAGACACAGGATGGTGTCGAATTCCCAGCCCGACTGGTAGACCTTGATGGCCAGTTTTTCGATCAGGCCATGGTATTCGTCGTAGCTCACATACAGGTGCTTGCCGTCTTCGGTCAACATGAGTGCCCCTCAATGAATCGTAGTTGAAACTGATCGGATGGGATGATGGGAATGGTCGATGGACTGCCAGAGCATCAGTCTGCCAGAAAAGGATGGCGGATCAGGATGGTGTGCGCCCGGTCCGGACTGGTCGAGACAATATGAATAGGGACAC
>JBBINL010000081.1:0-11965 GCA_037443905.1 Burkholderiales bacterium
GCTTGCTGGCGGTATTGCGCTGCGCCTGCAACGCTTCGGTGCGCATCTGGATGGTTTTGCGCTCGGCTTCCAGCGAGGTGAAGGCCGCAACATCCAGAAACGTTTGTGGTTTTTTGCGGGTTTCGAGGCGGGCCACCACTTGGGCCAGGTCTTTGCGCAACAGGGTAATGTCTAACATGATGTTTTAAATGAGTTGGAAGTGGTCAGCCTCATGGCGAGGAGCGCAGCGGCTCGCCATGAGGAAAATTATTGGGCCTGTGCTTCATCCTTCTGATCCATGCGCAAGCCCTTGGGCAGCGGGAACTTGACGCTCTCGGGTTCGCCGGTCATGCGTTGCACCGACACCGCGCCCAGGGTCTTGAGGCGCCCGATCACCTGGGACACCAGAATCTCGGGGGCCGAGGCGCCGGCGGTGAGGCCCACGCGCTGGCAGCCCTCGAACCACTGCGGCTGCAGATCGGCAGCGCTGTCGACCATGTAACTGGGCGTGCCAAGCTTGCGCGCCACCTCGGCCAGCCGGTTGCTGTTGGAGCTGGTGGGGCTGCCCACCACCACCACCACATCCACCTGCGTGCTCATCAGCTTGACGGCATCCTGGCGATTTTGCGTGGCATAGCAGATATCCTGCTGCTTGGGCTCGCGCACATCTGGAAAGCGTGCCTTGATGGCCGCCGCAATGTCGGCCGCATCGTCGACGCTGAGCGTGGTTTGCGTCACCACGGCCAATTTCTCTGTCTGCACAGGCGTGATCAGTGCCACATCTTCGACACTGTCCACCAGATGGATGCCGCGCTCGAGCTGGCCCATGGTGCCTTCCACTTCGGGGTGGCCCTTGTGGCCGATCATGATGAATTCATAGCCCTCTCTGGCCAGCTTGGCCACTTCCACATGCACCTTGGTCACCAGCGGGCAGGTGGCATCGAAAACGCGAAAACCCCGCGCAGCGGCCTCTTGCTGCACGGCTCTGCTCACGCCATGGGCTGAAAAAACCAGCGTGGCCCCTGCGGGCACCTCGTCGAGTTCCTCGATAAAAATGGCGCCCTTGGCTTTCAGGTCGTTGACGACAAAGGTGTTGTGCACAATCTCGTGGCGCACATAAATGGGCGCACCAAACTTGGCCAGCGCGCGCTCGACAATCTCGATGGCCCGGTCGACGCCGGCGCAGAAGCCGCGCGGTTCGGCCAACAGCACTTGCGCCCCGGTCTGCATGTTCATAGCACGCCGATCACCTGAACTTCAAACGTCACCGGCTGGCCAGCCAACGGGTGGTTGAAGTCAAAAAGCACCGCCTCACCCTTGGCGTCATGGCGAAAATCCACAATCACGCCGGCAAATTCTCCCGAGCCGTCGGGGGTGGGGAACTTGACCACATCGCCCACGGCATAGCTTTCGTCAGCGCCGCCCAGGTCGATCAACTCCTGGCGCGCCATCCACTGCAGCATGTCCGGGCTGCGCGGGCCGAATACCTCGCCCGACGCCAGTTCAAGGGTGGTGTGGGTGCCCTCGGCCAGGCCCAGCAGGCGCGCCTCGAGTGCCGGCGCCAGTTCACCGGTGCCCAGGGTGAGCGTGGCCGGAGCAGCGGCAAAGGTGTTGACCACGTCGCCCTGCGGTCCGCTCAAGCGGTAATGCAGGGTCAGGAATGAGCCGGGTTGAATCGTGGAACGGGTGCTGGTCATGAAAATCCTGTACGTTGGCAACGCCATGAAGATGGCCGATCATCGCCAGCAATAAACCCGAGGTCAAAACCCGGGAATTGCTGGCATAAACTGGGCACATTGTAAAAGCCGCACCATGCCCCTCAAAGACCTGCCCCCCGACGCCCGCCCGCGCGAAAAAATGCTGGCGCGCGGCCCCGGCGCGCTAAGCGACGTGGAACTGCTGGCGCTGCTGTTGCGCACCGGCATCCAGGGCAAAGGCGTGTTTCAACTGGCGCGCGAGTTGCTCGACATCAAGCCTGGCGCCGACGGCCAGAATGGCTTTGACGGCATTGCCGGCCTGCTCAACGCCACCGCCGACGACCTTGCCCGAGTCAAGGGGCTGGGCCCGGCCAAGCGCAGCGAACTGCTGGCGGTGCTGGAGCTGGCGCGCCGCGCGCTGACCCAGCGCATGCAGGAGCGCACCGTGTTCGCGACCCCTGACGCGGTCAAGAACTTCCTGCAGCTCAAACTCTCATCGCGCCAGCATGAGGTGTTTGCGGTGCTTTTTCTGGATGTGCAAAACCGGCTCATCGCTTTTGTGGAAATGTTTCAGGGCACGCTGACCCAGACCAGCGTTTATCCGCGCGAGGTGGTGTTGCTGGCGCTCAGGCACCAGGCCAGCGCCGTGGTGCTGTCGCACAACCACCCGAGCGGCTCGGTGCAACCGTCGCGCGCCGACGAGATGCTGACGCAAACCCTCAAAACCACACTGGCACTGATCGACGTGCGCGTGCTCGATCATGTCATCGTGGCCCCCGGTGAGGCGCTGAGCATGGCCGAGCGGGGGCTGCTGTGAAACCGGTCAAGGTCAAGACACTGGGCGATCTGAAAGTGGTCAAGAGCGCCATTGCCGAGCAGGCCAGGCAACGTGCGCTGCTGGCCACCCAGCAGGCCAGGGCGGCCAAACAGGCCGCCAGCGACAAAGACCTGTTCATTCGCGCGGCCGGCGCCGTCAACCCGCTGCCTGACAAGCGCAAGCTGCATCACGGACCCGCTCCCAGAATGCCGCAGACGATGCAATTCCAGCGCGACGAAAGTGCGGTTTTGAAAGAAGCCATCAGCGACGAATTTGACGTCTCAACGCTGCTTGAATGCGACGAGCACCTGAGCTTTCGCCGACCGGGCATCGGCCCCGATGTGACGCGCAAGCTGCGCCGTGGCGAATGGAGCATCCAGCGCCAGATCGACCTGCACGGCCTGCGCCGTGACGATGCGCGTGAAGCGCTGGGCCAGTTCATTCGCGAGGCGCATCAGCACGGCATCCGATGCGTGCGCGTGGTGCACGGCAAAGGCCTGGGCTCACCCGGCAAGACGCCTGTCCTGAAAAACCGGGTGCACAGCTGGCTGGTGCAAAGGAACGAGGTGCTGGCCTTTGTTCAGGCCAAACCGGCCGATGGCGGCGCCGGTGCGCTGGTGGTGCTGCTGATGGCGTCACGGGCGGCGACGCCAGCACAACCACGCGCAAGCAAGATCGCATGACGCATCCCATGCCCTTGAAACACCTTCTTGCATGCGCCCTGATCTGGCTGTCGGGCAGTGGCTGGCCCCTTGAAGCCGCGTCACAAACCTTGCCCGACACGGTGCTGACAGCGTTGCAACGGGCGAAGCTGCCAGCCGAGGCCATGGCCGTGCTGGTGCTCGATGCCGATGGTCACGCCGAGCCACGGCTCAGTCACCGCGCGGCGCAGCCCATGAACCCGGCCTCGGTCATGAAGCTGGTGACCACCATTGCCGCGCTCGACCTGCTGGGGCCGGCCTATGTCTGGCGCACAAAGGTCTGGGTCGATGGTCCGGTGGACAATGGCGAACTGCAGGGCAACGTCATCATCCAGGGCCAGGGCGACCCCAAGCTGGTGCTTGAAAAACTATGGCTGCTGCTGCGTCGTCTGCAGGGTCTGGGCATTCACGGCATTGCGGGTGACATCGTGCTCGACAACCAGGCCTTCGAGCTGAGCGACTCAAATCCAGCCGAATTTGACGGCGAGCCGCTGCGCCCCTACAACGCCGCGCCCGATGCCCTGCTGATCAACTTCAAATCGGTGGTGATGACATTTGCGCCCGACCTGCGCAGCAACAGCGCCCGCGTGCAATTCGACCCGCCCTTGTCTGGCGTTCAACTGCAGAAAAGCGTGCCGCTGGGCCCAGGCAAGACCGCCAGCACGGCCTGCGGCGACTACCGCGCCGGCCTGAAGGCCGATTTTTCAGACCCCGCACGCATCCGCTTCAACGGCAGCTACCCGGCAGGCTGTGGCGAAAAAGTGTGGCCGGTCGCCTACGCCGACCCGGCCAGCTACAACGCACGCGCCATCGAGGGGCTGTGGCGCAGCATGGGCGGCCAACTGGGCGGCAGCGTGCGCCACGGTGCCGCCCCCGTCGGCCCCGCCAGCTTTGAAATCTTGTCACCCACGCTGGCCGAAGTGATTCGGGATGTCAACAAATTCAGCAACAACGTGATGGCGCAGCAGGTTTTTTTGACGCTGGGGCGGCCCACCGACCCCGACAGCCGACTCCCCGCCAGCCTCGAATCGGCCCGCGTAGCAGTGCGCCAATGGTGGCAGCGGCGCATCAGCGCCACCGATGTGCCCACCATTGACAACGGCTCGGGCCTGTCTCGGCACAACCGCATCAGCGCACAGCAACTCGGGCAACTGCTGCAGTTTGCCTATCTCTCGCCCACCATGCCCGAGCTGATGTCGTCGCTGCCGCTGGTGGGCGTGGACGGTACGCTCAGGCGCAGCCGTGCCGGCAGTGCCAGCGCTCACCTGAAAACCGGCAGCCTCGAAGATGTGACCGCGCTGGCGGGTTTCGTGCACGCCGCCAGCGGCAAGCGCTATGCGCTGGTAGCCATCGTCAATCACCCCAACGCCGGCGCAGCGCGAGCGGCACTGGACGCGCTGATCGACTGGGCGGTGTCGGACAATCAGGGCCAGTGAGGCCCTGCTGCGCTGACTCCATTGAACTGACTGCATTGACCTGAATCCCATGACCCTGACAGACCTGATTGGCACCATCGCCGCCGTGCTGACCACCATCAGCTTTTTGCCGCAAGCGCTGCACACCTTTCGCACCAAGGACGTGCGCGGCATCTCGCTGGGCATGTATAGCGCGTTCACGCTGGGCGTGGCCATGTGGCTGGTCTATGGCCTGCTGCTGGGCGCCTGGCCGGTGGTGATTGCCAACCTGATCACGCTGATCCTGGCCAGCACCATCCTGGTGATGAAACTGCGCTATCGCTGAGTCGAAAGCGCAACGCTCGCGGGTTTACCCGACTGACCCTTGCGGTTGCAAATGGTTACTATCGACATTTTAAAAAGTACGGTCGTTCTTTTATATTCTGGAGATGTTTCATGAGTCAATTCAGGATTCTCGGGATCGCGGCGGCTGCCGCACTGCTGATGACGGCATGCGGGGGCAGCGACGACGCCGCTCCACCACCACCGGCCATCAAATACACCTCGATGGTGTCGTTTGGCGACAGCCTGAGCGATGTGGGCACCTACAAGGTGGGCGTTGTCGCAGCGCTGGGCGGTGGCACCTACAGTGTCAACGGCATTCCCGGTGCCGTGGGAGACACCCCGACACCCAGCAAAAACTGGACCGAAAACATCGCCGCGCAACTGGGTCTGCCGGCGCCCTGCCCGGCACAGACAGGTCTCAACAGCGCAGCGTCACTGGGTGGACCGGTTCCGGTGGTTGACCACCCTGAATGCCGCAGTTACGCCCAGGGTGGTGCGCGCGTGACCAATCCGGTCGGCCCTGGCAGCGCCTCTGCCCCGGTCAATTCGCCGCTGGGACAATTGACCGTACCCATCGTCGACCAGATCGCCAAACACCTCGGTCGGGTCGGCAGCTTCAGCGGCACCGAGCTGGTGACCGTGATGGCAGGCGGCAACGACGTGCTGCGCCTGCTCGACGATCTGGTGGCCAAAGCCACAGCGGCCGGTCAAGCGGCCGGCAGTGCGGCCTTTGTGGCCTCACTGACCAGCCAGTTGGCCGCCGACGCAACCGCCCCCAACGCTGCCGCCGACATCAGCAGCGCCTTCATCCAGGCCATACAGGCGGGCGCAAGCAATCAAACCGCTGTGCTCGCCGCATTCCAGGCTGCCGCAGCGGACGGCAGCGCTTTGGCGCTTGACGCGCTGACCAAGGCCCAAGGCGGTGATTTATCGGGCATCACCGCGGTGACAGACGTGGCAACGGCCGCGGCCAATGCGGCGGGTGCAGCTGCCGGCGCGGCTTACGCGCAGAACAATGGCGCCAACGAAGCCGTGTTGCCGATGGGTGAAGCAGGCAAGGAGTTGGCGAACTACATCAAATCGCAGATTGTCGGCAAAGGTGCCAAGTACGTGGCTGTGGTGAATTTGCCCGATCTCAGTTCCACGCCGTCTGCCATTGGGCAAAGTGCTGAAACCAGGGGGCTGATTCTCAACATGGTGATCTATTTCAACGAGGTGCTGGCCTATGAATTGCGCGGCACGCCAGGTGTCTTGGTGGTTGATTCATTTACGGAAGTGCGAAACCAGATCGCCAATCCCGGTGCCTATGGCCTGACCAGCGTCACCGTTCCTGCTTGCAATCTGAATGCGCCTGCCAACGGTCTGGCCGATCCGGCCAAACCGGAAAGCGGCACTTCGCTGGTGTGCAATACCGGCAACCTCAAGCCAGGCGACGTGTCGCACTACCTGTTTGCCGACAGCGTGCACCCCACACCCTACGGCTACAAGCTGCTGAGCGATCTGGTCAACAACACCATGAAGCAGGCCGGCTGGCTTTGAAATGCCTTCTGAGTTCACATCAAAGGCGCCTCTGGCGCCTTTTTTGTGCGCGCATGGCCGGTTGAAGGGGCGGCATTCAGGCTGCCGCGCGGTGCAGCCGGTCGCGCACACCCGCCCATTCAGGCGTGTCGGGGGGCGTTTCGATCCAGATCAATTTCACTCCCTGGGCATCACATTCGCGCAACACGGCAAACAGCTGCTGCGCAGCGCGGGCCGCATCGGCGGGCATACGCCGCACCATGACATGGCTTGACAGCGCTGCCGGCGGGGTGCGGCAGTACACGGCGATGCTGGGTTGGCCGCCTGGCTGAACCGCGTCGCAACCCAGCAAGGACACGGCCGCCTGCAATTCCTTGCTGTTCATCAGCCGCACCTTGGCATGGGGCGCGTAATGGGACGTCAGCGTGCCGGAGGCCCTTGGAGCCGGGGATGCCATCGTTTCAAGCTCTCCTTGTGCCATCACCCGAAAACCGCAAACCGCCTGCACCTGCTGTGCGGTGATGGCGCCCGGGCGCAGCAGCACCGGCTGGCCACGGGTGCAGTCGATGATGGTGGACTCGATGCCCACGCTGCACGCGCCGCCATCCAGAATCAGCAAGTCATCGCCGAACTCAGCCTGCACATGCGCGGCCGTGGTCGGGCTGACGCGGCCGAACTGGTTGGCACTGGGCGCGGCCAGACCCCAGACGAGCAAGGGCATGGATGGCCGCGCTGCGCTCGCAATGACGGGGTCAGGCTCAATCGCCGTGGGCGGTGTCGACACCCGATTCGGCGGGTTCTCGATGGCGCCGCCTGAGGCAGTGGCTGTCATGGCAGGCGTTGCCCGGCAATCCAGGAGCGCCTTCAGCAACGCATGCGCCACCGGGTGCGACGGACAGCGCAGACCGATGGTGGGGTTGCCGCCGGCAGCGGCACTGGCCACATCGGGGCGGCGCGGCAGGATCAGGGTGAGCGGGCCGGGCCAGAAGGCCTGCATGAGCTTGCTGGCAAACGCCGGCACCTCGGATGCGTAATGCGCCACGGCGCTGGCATCGGCCACATGGACGATCAGCGGGTGCGCCGCCGGGCGGCCCTTGGCCTTGAAAATTTGCGCCACGGCGGCATCGTCATCGGCATTGGCAGCGAGACCGTAAACCGTTTCGGTGGGCAGGCCCAGCAAGCGCCCGGCCCTGATGCAGGCAGCAGCAGCGGCGATGGCTTCAGGTGCGTGACCGGGCAAGATCATGGCATTGATGGCCGCGCTACGCTCGCCATGACGGGATGCGTTTGGACAAGCCGCTCAAAATGGCGCAATGCCCAGTATTTTGGCAGCAGCCAGCGCCGTGGCGCGCGCCTGCTCCGGCATGGCGGCGGTGACGGTCAGATGCCCCATCTTGCGGCCCTTGCCGGCCTTGATCTTGCCGTACAGATGCAGATGCACACCCGGCAAGGCCAGCACCTGGTCCCACGCCGGGGTGGCACTGGCATTCATGGATGCCGGATCGCGCCCGTCATGACAAGGCAGATTTTCCGGCCAAATGTCACCCAGCAAATTGAGCATGACCGCAGCACTGTGCTGGCGCGGCTGCACCAGCGGCAGACCTGCCAGCGTGCGCACCTGCAGGTCGAACTGCGACACATCGCAGGCATCCAGGGTGTAGTGACCGCTGTTGTGCGGGCGCGGTGCCATCTCGTTGACCACCAGGGCGCCGAGTCTGGCGCGCTCGGGAGTGTCCTCGGCCAGCACGAAAAACTCGACGCACAGCACGCCCACATAGTTCAATTCTTCGGCCATGTTCTTGGCCGCTGCCACCGCTCTTTCAGCCAGCTCAGCCGGCAGATTGCCTGCGTAAGCTTCAGTGACAGCCAGAATGCCAGCGCGGTGCAAATTGATCTGTGGCGCAAAATTGACGCAGGCGCCATCCCAGCCGCGCGCCACGATCACCGAGCACTCGGCCGCCAGCGGCAGCATTTGCTCGATCACACAGGGCACGTTTTTCAGGGCATCCCAGGCGCTGGCCAGTTCAGGGCGACTGCCCACGCGCACCTGGCCTTTGCCGTCATAGCCCAGGCGGGCGGTTTTCAGGATGCCTGGCAGCAAGTCATCGCTGACCGCCGCCAATTGCGCAGCCGTTTCAATCACCGCGTAGGGTGCCACCGGCACGCCGCTGCGCGCCAGGTGCGCCTTTTCCTTGATGCGGTCCTGCGCGATGGCCACGGCATCGGCGCCTGGCGCGGTCGGGCGGGCCGCGCCCAGGGTCACCAGGGCACCCGCGGGCACGTTCTCGAACTCGGTGGTCAAGGCCGCACAGCGCTGCAGCAGTTGCGTCAGACCCTGCTCGTCGAGGTAGCCGGTTTTGATGTGGTAGTGGCTCACCAGGCCGGCCGGACTGATCACGTCGGGGTCGAGCACCGCGGTGAAATAGCCCATGGCCTGCGCCGCCTGCACAAACATGCGCCCCAGCTGGCCGCCGCCCATCACGCCCAGCGTGGTTTGCTGGCCGCTGCCACTCAAACCGGTCGAACCGGGCAGCAAGACCGGTGTGCTCATAGTTTGGGCGGCAGCGTCATGCCACGGGCCATCTGGGTTTGCTCGGCGCGAAAGTCTTCCAGCCGGGCGCGCAGCACGATGTCATGGTTGGCCAGCAGGGCCACGGCAAACAACGCCGCATTGGCGGCACCCGCCGCGCCAATGGCAAAGGTGGCCACCGGAATGCCCTTGGGCATTTGCACGATGCTGTGCAACGAATCGACGCCGCTGAGGTGACGGCTTGCCACCGGCACACCCAGAATGGGCACCGTGGTCTTGGCCGCCAGCATGCCTGGCAGGTGTGCCGCGCCACCAGCCCCGGCAATGATGGCTTTCAGACCCCGTCCAACAGCGGTTTCGGCGTAGGCGAACATGTCATCAGGCATTCTGTGGGCAGACACCACCCGGGCCTCGTAGGCAATGCCAAACTGTTGGAGAATATGGACAGCGTGCTGCATGGTGTCCCAGTCGGAACTGGAGCCCATGAGCACACCGATTTGAGTAGAGTTCATGCTTGAATTCTACGTTTGACACAGGAAACAAGCACCATGATTGACGTCACCCTGCAAAATTTTGAAACCGAGGTGATTGCGGCCTCCATGACCCAGCCGATCCTGATCGACTTCTGGGCGCCCTGGTGCGGCCCCTGCAAGTCGCTCGGACCCATTCTGGAACAGCTTGAAGAGGACTATGCAGGCCGCTTCACGTTGGTCAAGATTGATTCTGACAACGAACAGCAGCTGGCCCAGGCCTTCGGCATCCGCAGTATTCCGACCTGTATTCTGATGATGGACGGCAAGCCGGTGGATGGCTTCATGGGCGCGCAGACGGCCAGCCAGGTCAAGGCGTTTCTGGACAAGCACTTGCCCAGCGAAGGCGAACTGGCAGCCGAACAGGAGGCCGACGAAGCGCAAGCGCTGCTGGCCAGCGGCGACAGGCAGGCAGCACTGAAAAAACTGGCCGACGCGCTGGCCGTCGATCCGGACAATGACGACGCCCGTTTCGACTATGTGCGTTTACTCATCGAATTGGGCGGCTTTGAAGAAGCCGCGGCGGCGCTCGCGCCCAAGTTGACGGAAATCCCGCGCCAGCTGCGCTTTGATGCGCTCAAGCAATGGCTTGATGCTACTCAGTTTGCAGCAACCAGCGCTTATTCAAGCTGGACTCTTGAGCAGTTTGACGCAGCCATTGCCGCCAACAAGCGCGACTTCGAGACGCGCTTTGCCAAAGCCCGCCTGCTGATGGTCGCAGGCCAATGGCCCGACGCCATGGATGAACTGCTGGAGATCATCATGCGCGACAAAAAATGGGGCGACGAAGCGCCTCGCAAAGCCATGGTCGCAATGCTCGAGCTGATGACCCCGCCCAAGCCCAAAGCCACTGCAACAACCCCGGGCAAGACCGCTGGCGGCATTGAAGTGACGGGCAATGCCACAGTGCAGGAAGACCCGCAGGCGGCACTGGTGTCAAGCTACCGGCGCAAATTGAGCATGATGCTCAATTGATTGCCTCAAACCCGCGAAGTCACCCCCGCGATCGCGCAAGAATTGCGGTGTTGCGAGCCCGGCTCAACGGGCTCGCAACCCTCATTTACAGCGCGATTCTGGTACCCAGCAAAGACAGAAACTGCGCTATCCATGCCGGGTGCGCTGGCCAGGCGGGGGCGCTGACCAAGTTGCCTTCGGTGAACGCGCCGTCGATCGGAATCTGCGCGTAAGTGCCACCGGCACGCTCCACCTCCACCTGGCAGGCCGGGTAGGCCGAGCAGGTGCGCCCCTTGAGCACGTCGGAGCCGGCCAGCAACTGCGCCGCGTGGCAGATGGCCGCGACCGGCTTGTTGGCCTCGAAGAAGTGCCGCACCATCGCCACCACCGCCGGGTAGGTGCGCAGGTATTCGGGGCCGCGGCCACCGGGCAGCACCAGCGCGTCGTAGGCCTGCGCGTTGACGTCGGCAAAGGTGGCGTTCAGGGTGAAGTTGTGGCCCGGCTTTTCGCTGTAGGTCTGCGCGCCTTCAAAGTCGTGGATCGCCGTTTTGATGGCGTCGCCTGCTCCTTTGTCGGGGCACACCGCGTGCACCGTGTGCCCCACGGCCAGCAGCGCCTGAAACGGCACCATGGTTTCGTAGTCTTCGCAGTAGTCACCACAGATCATCAAAATCTTTTTCGCAGCCATGTCGGGCTCCTTTCGGTTGTTGAATACAAACACATGATGAAACGCTGCAACGCATCAGCGTTGGCATGAGGTGATGGCGTTCACATGAGGACTTGTTCACAAGCACATTTGGCACGCCAGCTTTGGGCGCACTGCTGACTTGCAAAACGATGGTACAGCCAAACTGCACGGCACGCTTTGCGCACGGCCTTGCACCCCGAGTCCGACGGCGAAATGCGCAGCTTGTTCATGAACAGCCCCTCAGCGTGTCAGCCGCTGCAGTGCTTCCTGGTATTTGGCAGCGGTTTTCTCGATCACCTCGCGCGGCAGGTGCGGTGCCGGCGGACTTTTGCTCCAGGGCTTGCCAGCCACCAATGCCGTTTCCAGCCAGTCGCGCAGAAACTGCTTGTCAAAGCTCGGCGGATTGATCCCCTCCTGGTAGCTCTCGGCCGGCCAGTAGCGCGATGAATCGGGCGTGAGCACCTCGTCCATCAGGATCAGCATGCCGTCCTTGTCCAGACCGAACTCGAACTTGGTGTCGGCAATGATGATGCCCTTGGTGGCGGCAAAGTCGGCGGCGGCCTTGTACAGCGCAATGCTGGTGTCGCGAATGCGCGTGGCCAGGTCCGCGCCGAGCATCTCCACCGTTTTCTCAAAAGTGATGTTTTCGTCGTGGTCACCCATCTCGGCCTTGGCCGCCGGGGTGTAGATAGGTTCGGGCAGCTTGCTGGCGTTTTTCAGGCCCGCTGGCAGCTTGACGCCGCACACCGCGCCATTCTCCTGGTATTCCTTCCAGCCGCTGCCCGCCAGGTAGCCGCGCACCACGGCTTCAA
>JBBINL010000082.1:0-11771 GCA_037443905.1 Burkholderiales bacterium
GCAAATTTGCAATGCGTCGCCAGAACCAGGCGCTGGCCTGGATGTGGGAGCGCATCGACGCCGGGCTGAAGCAGGCGTTTCGCCAGCACCCGGCCGTGCAGAAGCGCTTGCCCGAGCTGACGCAAGAGGTGATTCAGGGCCGCGTGGCGGCCTCCACCGCAGCAAGAAACTTGCTTGCAGCCCATACGAAATAAGCGCTGATAGCTATTTTATTCATATCAACTTATTACTTTTTACCGACCCGAGAAAGACCATCACCATGCACGACATCCTTGCACAACTGGAAAAAAAACGTGAGCTCGCCCGTTTGGGCGGAGGTCAGAAGCGCATCGACGCGCAGCATAAAAAAGGCAAACTCACCGCGCGCGAGCGCATCGAAGTGTTGCTCGACGACGGCACGTTTGAAGAGTGGGACATGTTTGTCGAACACCGATGCTCGGACTTCGGCATGCAGGACAACAAGATTCCCGGCGACGGCGTGGTCACCGGCTACGGCATGATCAATGGCCGGCTGGCGTTTGTGTTCAGCCAGGACTTCACCGTGTTTGGCGGTGCGCTGTCGGAAGCGCACGCCGAAAAAATCTGCAAGATCATGGATCAGGCCATGAAGGTCGGCGCGCCGGTCATTGGCCTGAACGATTCGGGCGGCGCGCGCATTCAGGAAGGTGTTGCCAGCCTGGGTGGTTATGCTGACGTGTTTCAGCGCAACGTCATGGCCAGTGGCGTGGTGCCGCAGATCAGCATGATCATGGGCCCGTGCGCGGGTGGTGCGGTGTATTCACCGGCCATGACCGATTTCATCTTCATGGTCAAGGATTCGAGCTACATGTTCGTCACCGGGCCTGAAGTGGTCAAGACCGTCACGCACGAGGAAGTGACCGCCGAGGAACTCGGTGGCGCCGTGAGCCATACGACCAAGAGCGGCGTGGCCGATCTGGCGTTCGAGAACGATGTCGAGGCGTTGCTGATGCTGCGCCGCCTGTACAACTACCTGCCGCTGAATAATCGTGAAAAAGCCCCCGTGCGTCACAGCGGTGATCCGTCAGGGCGAATGGAGCTGAGCCTGGACACGCTGGTGCCGGACAACCCGAACAAGCCCTACGACATGAAGGAGCTCATCGTCAAGACGGTCGACGATGGCGACTTTTTCGAGCTGCAGCCTGAGTATGCCAAAAACATCCTGATCGGTTTTGCCCGCATGGATGGTCAAACCGTGGGCATCGTCGCCAACCAGCCCCTCGTTCTTGCGGGCTGCCTGGACATCAAGAGCAGCATCAAGGCCGCGCGCTTCGTGCGCTTTTGCGATGCCTTCAACATCCCGGTCATCACCTTTGTCGATGTGCCCGGCTTCATGCCTGGGACGGCGCAAGAGTACGGCGGCATCATCAAGCACGGTGCCAAGCTGCTGTATGCATTTGCCGAGTGCACGGTACCCAAAATCACGGTGATCACACGCAAGGCTTATGGTGGCGCCTATGACGTGATGAGCTCCAAGCACCTGCGTGGCGACGTCAACCTTGCCTGGCCCAATGCCGAAATTGCCGTCATGGGTGCCAAGGGCGCGGTGGAGATCATCTTCCGCGAAGACAAGGGTGATCCGGCCAAGCTGGCAGCCAAGGAAGCCGAGTACAAGGCGCGCTTTGCCAACCCGTTTGTGGCGGGTGCCCGGGGCTTCATCGACGACGTGATCCAGCCGCACGAAACGCGCAAGCGCATCTGCCGTTCGCTGGTCATGCTGCGCGAGAAAAAACTCGACAACCCTTGGCGCAAGCACGGCAACATTCCGCTGTAAGCCAGATCGCCCGAAGCGACTACCCCGTAGAAAGCCTTATTCCGTAGCAAACAACTTCCAGTCATTGCCGATTCGATCCGCATCCATGAACTGCGGGCCGTACCCGGCACGACAATGAAAAGGAGCACTCATGTTCAAGAAAATCCTGATCGCCAATCGCGGTGAAATCGCCTGCCGCGTGATCACCACCGCCAAAAAAATGGGCATCCAGACCGTGGCCGTCTACTCGGACGCCGACAAAGACGCGCGCTTTGTGATGCTGGCCGATGAAGCCGTCAACATTGGCGCACCACCGAGCCGCGAAAGTTACCTTGTGGCCGACAAGATCATTGCTGCCTGCAAGCAGACGGGAGCTGAGGCGCTGCATCCGGGTTATGGCTTTCTGAGCGAAAACGCCGAATTTGCCAAGCGGGTTGAAGAGGAGGGTATTGTCTTCATCGGCCCCAAGCATTACTCGATGGCCGCCATGGGCGACAAGATCGAGTCCAAAAAGCTCGCCGGTGCGGCCGGTGTCAGCTGCATTCCAGGGGTCAACAGTGCCATCGAGACGGCCGAACGCGCGGTGGAAATTGCCCAGGGCATTGGCTACCCGGTGATGATCAAGGCCAGTGCTGGCGGCGGCGGCAAGGGCTTGCGCGTGGCATGGAATGACAAGGAAGCTTTCGAGGGCTTTACCAGCTGCCGCAATGAGGCACGCAACAGTTTTGGCGACGACCGTGTGTTTGTCGAGAAATTTGTCGAAGAGCCGCGCCATATCGAGATTCAGCTCATCGGCGACAGCTTCGGGAATGTGGTGTACTTGAATGAACGGGAATGTTCACTTCAGCGACGCCACCAGAAGGTGCTGGAGGAAGCGCCCAGCCCGTTCATCAATGACGCCACCCGCAAAGCCATGGGCGAGCAGGCCGTGGCGCTGGCCAAGGCGGTCAAGTACCAAAGCGCCGGCACCGTTGAATTTGTGGTCGGCAAAGACCAGAGTTTTTACTTTCTGGAGATGAACACGCGGCTGCAGGTGGAGCACCCGGTGACCGAATGCATCACCGGGCTGGACCTGGTGGAGTTGATGATCCGCGTGGCTGCCGGTGAAAAGCTGCCCCTGACACAGGCTGACGTCAAGCGCAACGGCTGGGCCATCGAATGCCGCATCAACGCCGAAGACCCGTTCCGCAACTTCCTGCCGTCCACCGGACGCCTGGTGCGCTTTTCGCCACCCGTCCAGACCATGTTCCAGGCAAACACCACGGACTGGTTTGGCGTGCGCGTGGACACCGGTGTGCAGGAAGGCGGCGAAATCCCGATGTATTACGACTCGATGATCGCCAAGCTGATCGTGCACGGGGTAGACCGCCTGGATGCCATCGCCAAGATGCGCGAGGCGCTCAACGGTTTCGTGATTCGGGGCATCAGCAGCAGCATTCCGTTCCAGGCGGCGCTGCTGGCGCATCCCAAGGTGGTCGCAGGTGACTTCAATACCAACTTCATTGCCGAGCATTACGCCCATGGCTTCAAGGCGGAAGACGTGCCGCACGAAGACCCGCAGTTCATGCTGGCGCTGGCCGCCTTTGTGCGACGCAAGTCGCGCGAACGCGCCGCTGGCATCAGCGGCCAGTTGCCGGGCTATGCCGTCAACGTGGGCAGCGACTATGTGGTGATCGCGCTGGGTGAGGAAGGCAGCAACGCCTATACCCCGGTGCATATCGATGAAATTGCCGGCAAGACCGGTTACGCCCGAGTCAGGATGGGTGCCAGCAGTTATGAGATCTGCAGTGATTCACGACTCAATGACGTATGCATTACCGGCACTGTGAACGGCACGCCTTTTACCGCACAGGTTGAGCGCGGCACACCCAAGAATCCGTTGGCGCTGCGCCTGCAACACAATGGCACACGGCTGGATGTGATGGTGGTCTCGCCGCGCATGGCCGAGTTGCACGCCCTGATGCCGTTCAAGGCGCCGCCGGACATGAGCCGCTACGTTCTCTCGCCCATGCCTGGCTTGTTGGTCGACGTGGCGGTCCAAGTCGGGCAAAAAGTGCAGGCCGGCGAGCGGGTGGCGGTCATCGAAGCGATGAAGATGGAAAACGTGCTGTTTGCCTCGGCCGATGGCGTGGTTGGCAAAGTGCTGGCCAACAAGGGTGAAAGCCTGACGGTGGACCAGCCGATTGTGGAGTTCGCATGAGCAGCACGACGAACCTGCGGCCCTTCAAGGTGCTCGGCATCCAGCAGATTGCCATTGGTGGTACCGACAAGGCGCAGCTGAAAAAACTCTGGATCGACATGCTGGGGCTGGAAGTCACCGGCACGTTCCGCAGCGAGCGTGAAAACGTTGATGAGGACATCTGCGCCATGGGCGTCGGCGCGTTCAAGGTGGAAGTCGACCTGATGCAGCCGATGGACATTGACAAGAAGCCTGCTGTGCACGCCACGCCGCTGAACCATGTGGGGCTGTGGATTGACGATCTGCCCAAGGCCGTTGACTGGTTGACCAGGCACGGCGTGCGCTTTGCCCCTGGTGGCATCCGCAAGGGCGCTGCCGGTTTTGACATCTGCTTTTTGCATCCCAAAGCCAGCGACGAATTTCCGATTGCCGGCGAGGGTGTGCTGATCGAGATGGTGCAGGCGCCGCCCGAGGTGGTGGCGGCCTTTGCCAAACTGGCAGCCTGAGCGTCGCGCGCAATCGGCACCCTTGTGGGTGCAGTGCCCTCGCCGCGATGGCTTTCAACAGCCATCTGCCTGAATGCGATCCTGCTACAAGGACTGACCGCGTTTGGCTCGTGCCCTGGCCAGCGCGGCTTCGATCACAGCGCGTTTTTTGTCAAGAACTGCGGGGTCGGTATGCTGTGAGTGGGCTGCCAGGTCTGACAGCTTGAACAAGGCTTTTTCTTCGCGCCGTTGCTCGGTTTCCTGTGCCTCGCGTTGTCGCTTCATGACATGAAATTCATAACGTTGCCGCGCCTGCTCGGCCAGGGCTGGTGACCAGGCGGCCCAGCCCGTGGCGTCGCCGCTGACATTTTCAGTCTCGATGCAGTCCACAGGGCACACCGGCAGGCACAGTTCGCAGCCGGTGCAATAGGACTCGATCACGGTGTGCATCAGCTTGTTGGCACCCATGATTGCATCGACCGGGCAGGACTTGATGCACAGCGTGCAGCCAATGCACCAGGCCTCGTCGATAAAAGCAACAGTGCGATGGCCCTCGGTGCCGTTGTCGGGATTCAGCGGCTTGGGCGCACGCCCGGTCAGTGCGGCCAGGCGCTGCATGCCCTCGAATCCGCCGGGAGGACATTGGTTGATGTCGGCCCTGACATCATGCAGAGCCTGCGCATAGCCAGCACAGTCAGGGTAAGCGCAGCGCGTGCACTGGGTTTGCGGTAAAACCGCCAGTATCTCGGCAGCGCCAGGTTTCATTCGTGGCGTTGGCTCGGCCGCCTGCGTGCCGGTTTTGCAAGTTCTGTCACGCTTGGCGCCACTTTGCCGACCACTGTTTTGACGGCACTTGCAGGTGCAGTCTGCTTGCTGCGCGATTTGGCATTGATTGCGGGTTTGTCGGCCTTGGCTACTGGTTTTGATTTGGACGCAGCACGACGCACCCGAATGTCGGCCTTGGCCGGCGCTGCCGGCAACACGAATGCCGCGGTTGTTGGTGGTTGCCCGGGTTCCGGGTTGGTCAGAACGGGCGCGGGCAAGCTGGACGCCACCACAGGTGTCACGGTGGCGGGTTTGGGTTGGTAGGCCAGAATGAAGGCCTTGACCTGGGGATAGACCACTTCGCGCCAGCGCCGACCGGCAAAAATGCCGTAATGACCTGCGCCTTGCACCTCGATGTGGCGCTGATTGGCCTTTTCCACACCGGTGCAAATGGCGTGCACTGCCGCCGTCTGTCCCGAGCCGGAAATGTCGTCAAGTTCGCCTTCGATCGACAGCAATGCCGTGTTCCGGATGTCCTCGGGGTGCACTCGCTCAATCTTGCCGTCAACGCCCTTGACATCCCAGTTGCCGTTGACCAGGTTGAAATCCTGGAACACGACCCTGATGGTGTCGAGGTAGTACTGGGCATCCATGTCGAGCACGGCGTTGTACTCGTCGTAAAACTTGCGGTGCGTTTCAGCGCTGGAGCGGTCGCCCTTGATCAGGTCCTGAAAATAGTCGTAATGGCTGCGGGCGTGGTTGCTGGGATTCATGGCGACAAAGCCGGAGTGCTGCAAAAAGCCGGGGTAGACCTTGCGCCCGGCCCCTGGGAAACGGGTCGGCACCCGGTAAATCACGTTGTGTTCAAACCACTCGATGCTCTTGTTCATGGCCAGGTTGTTCACTGCCGTGGGTGACTTGCGAGCGTCAATCGGGCCACCCATCATGACCATGCTCAGCGGCGTGAGTTCGCCACGGCTGGCCATCAGGGAAACGGCCGCCAGCACCGGCACGGTCGGCTGGCAGACGCTCATCACATGGCAGTTGCCGTATCGGCTTTGCACATGGCGAATGAATTCCTGCACGTGGTTGATGTAGTCGTCCAGACTGAAGGTACCCTCGGAGGTGGGCACCAGACGGGCGTTGGTCCAGTCGGTGATGTAGACCTTGTGATCTTTGAGCATGGTCTTGACGGTGTCACGCAGCAGCGTGGCATAGTGGCCTGACAGGGGCGCCACGATCAGCACCGCGGGCTGATCCTTGAGCTTGGTCAGGGTGCCGACATCGTCGGTGAAACGCTTGAAGCGGCGCAGTTCGCAAAACGATTTTTTGAGCTCGACGCGCTCATGAACGGCGACCTCGATGCCATCCACATCCACAGTGCGCAAGCCGAATTCAGGCTTTTCATAGTCCTTGCCCAGGCGGTGCAGCAGGTCATAGCCGGCAGAAATGCGCTGTGACAAGGGATGCTGTCCGAACAATGTCAAGGGATTGGCATACACCTTGGCTGCAGTCTGCGCCAGGTCAGTGAAAGGCTCCATCAGCGAACGTTGGGTTTCGTAAAATTTGTACAGCATGAGGGTCACCTTTCAGAAAATGTTGCAGTGCAATATAGCAGGTCTTGCCTTGATTTGACTGACGATCAACAGATGAAACATATGCCACGCATGATAAATGTTCACATTGGCGTGTCACGTCAAAAGGGTTTATGCCGGCAAAGACTTCAGGACGGCTGTCGGCATGCCAAGGCGTAGCCAGAGTTGTCCGGCCAGGACTTTCATCACGGGCAAGATACTGGTGGCCAACCCGGCCACCTCCAACCAGCTGGATGGTTTCGAGACAGCCTGGCTCAGATCACCTTGGCAATGCTGGCGCAAACGTAGTCGATGTTCTTGCTGTTGAGCGCGGCCACGCACATGCGTCCGGTGTCGGTGCCATAGACACCGAATTCATTGCGCAAACGCACCATCTGATCCTTGGAAAGGCCCGAATAGCTGAACATGCCGATTTGCGAGGTTATGAAGCTCATGTCCTGCCTGACCCCGGCGGCCTTGAGGCCGTCGACCAGCTTTTGCCGCATGGCCTTGATGCGCACGCGCATCTCGCCGAGTTCGGCTTCCCACTGAGCGCGCAATTCGGGGTTGCCCAGCACGGCTGCAACGATGGCGCCACCATGGGTCGGCGGGTTGCTGTAGTTGGTGCGGATGACGATCTTGAGCTGGCTCAGCACCCGGGCCGCTTCTTCCTTGCTGGCACAGACCACACTCAGGGCGCCGACGCGCTCGCCATACAGGCTGAAGCTCTTGCTGAAACTGGTGGCCACAAAAAACAACAGCCCGGCGTCGACAAACTTGCCGATCACGGCACCGTCTTCCTTCAGGCCATAGCCAAATCCCTGATAGGCCATGTCGAGGAAAGGCACCAGATTTTTCGCCTTGACCACGGCAATCACCTGGTCCCATTGCGCCGGTGAAATGTCGTAGCCGGTGGGGTTATGGCAGCAGGCGTGCAGCACCACGATGGTGCCGGCAGGGGCAGCGTTCAGGTCGGCCAGCATGCCTGCGAAATCGAGGCTGCGCGTGGCGGCGTCGTAATAGCGGTAAGTCGCGACGGTGAAGCCGGCGTTGCTGAAAATGGCGCGGTGGTTTTCCCAGCTGGGGTCGCTGATCAGCACTTTGGCGCCCGTTTTCAGCGACTTCAAAAAATCGGCGCCCACCTTGAGACCACCGGTGCCGCCAAGTGCCTGGATGGTGGCCACCCGACCCGAAGTGACCGGTTCACTGTCTGCGCCAAAGACCAGCGCCTTGACCGCAGCGTTATAAGCGGCAATGCCGTCAATGGGCAGGTAACCGTGGGGCTTGGGCGATGCCATCATGGCTTTTTCTGCGGCCATCACGCAGCCCAGCAGGGGCAGCTTGCCGTTGTCGTCAAAATACACGCCCACGCCCAGGTTGACTTTGGCGGGGTTGGTGTCGGCGTTGAATTGTTCGTTCAGGCCCAGAATCGGGTCGCGAGGGGCCATTTCGACAGCAGAAAAAAGTGACATGACAAAGTCCTTGGTGAGGTTGTGAAAAGAAGTGCCATTGGTATAAACCCTGCATTTTATCGACGCGCAGGGCACCTTGGGCAGTTTGCTTGCAAAGGATTTGGTGGGAAACCGTGAGTCTGGTTCAGGAGACAGAGATGGATCGAATGGATTGCGTGGTGGTGGGAGCCGGTGTGGTCGGACTGGCTGTGGCTCGCGCCCTGGCGTTGCAAGGGCGTGAAGTGCTGGTGCTCGAAGCTGGCAACGCCATCGGCACCGGCACCAGTTCACGCAACAGCGAGGTGATTCACGCCGGCATTTATCATGCACCAGGATCACTCAAGGCAAGCTTGTGTGTGCAGGGCAGGGCGCTGCTGTACGACTACTGTCGGGATCGCGGAATCAACCACCGCCGCTGCGGCAAACTGATTGTGGCGACGAGTGCGCTGCAGGTCACCCGGTTGCAAGGCATTGCCGAGCAGGCGCGACGCAATGGTGTGACCGACCTGATGTTCCTGAGTGCTGAGGAGGCACGCCGGATCGAGCCGCAACTGGTATGTCATGCGGCACTGCTGTCACCCGGCACCGGCATCGTTGACAGCCATGGTCTGATGCTGGCGCTGCTGGGCGACCTGGAAAACGCGGGCGGTGTGGTGGCGCTCAATTCGGCACTGGACAAAGCATGGAACAGGCCATCCGGCATTGAAATCGTCGCCCTCGATGGCACCCGCTTGCTGGCCAAAACCGTGGTCAATGCGGCAGGTTTGCAGGCGCCAGCGCTGGCAGCGCAATTTTCCGGACTCGACAAGCGCTTCGTGCCAAGGGCGTTCTACGCCAAAGGAAACTATTTCACCCTGGCCACTCGGGCACCGTTTTCGCACCTGATTTACCCGGTGCCACAATCAGCTGGTCTGGGTGTTCACCTGACGCTGGATCTGGGCGGCCAGGCCAGGTTCGGCCCGGATGTGCAATGGATCGAAACGCCAGACGATTTGACGGTGGATCCTGCGCGCTGCGAAGGTTTCTATGCTGAAGTGAGACGCTATTGGCCCGGTTTGCCGGATGGCGCATTGCAGCCAGCTTACGCCGGCATTCGCCCCAAGATCAGCGGCCCCGGCGAGCCCGCGCGTGATTTCGTGATTCAGGGCCCTGGTGACCATGGTGTGGCGGGACTGGTCAACTTGTTCGGCATCGAATCCCCGGGGCTGACCAGTTGCCTGGCCATTGGCGACAGGGTTGCCGGGTTGGTCAAAAGGTCTTCCTGATCAGGGTCGCCGCCTCCTTGACCAGAGCGGGCCCCTGGTAAATCAGACCGGTGTAGATCTGTACCACATCGGCCCCGGCCCTGATCTTGCTCACGGCATCCTCGGCGCTCATGATGCCGCCCACGCCGATGATCGGGAATTTCGCTCCCAGAGCATTGCGCAGTTGACGGATCACCTCGTTGCTCATTTGCAGTACCGGCGCGCCCGACAGGCCACCGGCCTCGGCCGCGTGCGCCAGGCCCCTGACAGCATCGCGGCTGAGTGTGGTGTTGGTGGCCACCACGCCCCAGGCGTTGTTGACCTCACCGGAACTGTCAAGCCCATAACGTTTCAGGGTCTGGGCAATCACCTTGATCTGATCGGCATCGAGGTCAGGAGCAATCTTCAGGAAGACCGGAATGCGCTTGCCATGTTTTTTGGCGAGCCGTTCGCGCCGTGCGGAAATGGCGGCCAGCAGGCCGTCCAGGGCCTCGTCATTTTGCAGGCTGCGCAGGTTTTTGGTGTTGGGACTGGAGATGTTGACCGTGATGAAGTCGGCAAAAGGGTAGACGCCGTCCAGACAGGTCAGGTAGTCGTCTGTGGCTCTTTCGATGGGCGTTGCGGCATTTTTGCCGATGTTCAGGCCCAGCAGCATGGGCGTGGCGTCGGGCGAACTGGACTGGCGCTTGCGGTACAGCCCGGAGCGCTTGACGTTGGCAATGAATGCGGCCAGGCCATCGTTGTTGAAGCCCAGCCGGTTGATCAGCGCACGCGCTTCGGGCAAGCGGAACATGCGCGGTTTGGGGTTGCCGGGTTGTGCCAGCGGCGTCACGGTGCCGACCTCGACAAAACCAAAGCCCATGGCGCCCAGGCCGTCAATGCAGCGGGCATTTTTGTCGAGCCCGGCGGCCAGCCCGACGCGGTTGGGGAAAGTCAGGCCGGCCAGCACCACCGGGTCATTCACCCGCGCGTTGGCGTAGGCCCATTTCAGCGCGCTGCCCTGGGTTTGCGTCAATGCATGAATGGTCAATTCATGGGCAGTTTCGGGGTCCAGGGTGAATAAAAAGGGACGGGCGAGGGCGTAGGGGACAAGGGCCATTGGATAATTCCATGAAATTTCGGGTATTTTCCCTGATCCACCCTTTCAAGGACATCACCATGGCCACACTTTCTCAGGATGAACTCAAAACCCAGGTGGGTCAGGCTGCGCTCAACTATGTGGTTCGCGGCGAGATCGTGGGTGTGGGCACCGGTTCCACGGTCAACAAATTCATTGATGCGCTGGCCAGCATCAAGGACCAGATCAAGGGCGCGGTATCAAGCTCGGTGGCCAGCACCGAACGCTTGCAAGCCCTGGGCATCCGGGTTTTCGATGCCAACGACGTCGAAGATGTGTCGGTCTACATCGATGGCGCCGACGAGATCGACCACCACGGTTACATGATCAAGGGCGGCGGCGCGGCGCTGACGCGCGAAAAAATTGTGGCGGCACAGTCGCGCCAGTTCGTCTGCATTGCCGACGACTCCAAATTTGTGCAGACCCTGGGCAAGTACCCGTTGCCGGTGGAGGTGATTCCGATGGCCGCACATCGCATCATGCGCCAGTTCGCCGCCCTGGGTGGCCAGGCGCAACTGCGCCTGCGGTATGACTCACCGCTGGTCACTGACAACGGTCAGTACCTGGTGGATGTCACCGGCTTGCAGATCAGCGATCCACTGGCTTTTGAGACGCAGGTGAACCAGTGGCCCGGGGTGGTGACGGTAGGTGTGTTTGCGCTGCAAAAGGCGCAGATTTGCCTGCTGGGCACGGCCAATGGCGTCAAAACCCTGTCGTTTTGAGGGTAAACCCGGTCACCGACCAAGGGCGTTCCCCGATCAATTGTCGTCATACTTGAGGCCAGCAAGATTTGAAACATTTTCAGGAGCCGTGATGAGCCAGCAAACCAAGTACCTTTTGAACGAAAACCAGATGCCCAAGGTCTGGTACAACCTGCAGGCCGACCTGCCCAAGCCGCTGCCCCCGGTGTTGCACCCCGGCACCATGAAGCCGGTGGGTCCGGACGATCTGGCGCCGCTGTTCCCGATGGCGCTGATCCTGCAGGAGGTGAGCCTGGAGCGTGAGATTGACATCCCCGAACCGGTGCGCGAAGTGTTCCAGTTGTGGCGGCCAGCGCCACTGTTTCGCGCCCATCGGCTGGAAAAAGCGCTCGGCACGCCGGCCAAAATCTTTTACAAATATGAAGGCGGCAGCCCGGCCGGCAGCCACAAGCCCAACACCGCCGTGCCGCAGGCGTTCTACAAC
>JBBINL010000083.1:0-11760 GCA_037443905.1 Burkholderiales bacterium
GCATTGCGGTGATGAAAGACGGCATCCTGCAACAGATCGGCACGCCAGACGAGATTTACCGCCGCCCGGCCAACACTTATGTGGCCGGTTTCATTGGATCACCGACCATGAACTTCATCACGGGCCAGGCCAGCACGGCAGGTGGAGGTAGCCTGTTTTCCTTTGAAGGCGGCAGTCTGGCCCTACCCTGCCCGGTGTCAGGCAAAGTCACGCTGGGCCAGAGACCGGAACACATCCATCTGCAAGAGGATGCCCCCTGGCGCGGTCAGGTCACGCTGGTGGAGCCCACGGGTGCCGACACCTATGTGGTGGTGAAAACGGATGTTGGCCTGATCACGGTGCGCACCCCGCCGAGCACCGTGGTCAAAATGGGCGACATGGTTGGCATGACAGTCAGCGCCAATCACAACAACTGGTTTGACGCGCAGAGCGGTTTGCGCCTGCAAACCCAGATTGGCTAGTGTGGTGTTGCACGCTTGACGGCACATTTAAAACCGATGGATTTTTGGTCAGGGCTAGGCGCAAACCACAGCGATACCAGTAGGTATCGCGCGGATTTGCAACAACGCCATGGCCAAAAAGACGCTGTTTTAAGTGCCGGATAGCGTGCAATACCACACTTGCCATTTGGCGGATCACGCCACTGGTTCCAGAACTTGCTTCGAGCCTAGCACCATGGCCTCGAATTCCTGGGCGCTCACCGGGCGCGAATAAAGATAGCCTTGGGCGAAATCGCAACCCGCGGCCGCCAGCAAGTCGCGCTGCTGAGCCGTCTCAACGCCTTCGGCGATAACCTTGATGCCCAGCGCGTGGGCCATGGCAATGATGGCCTGACACAGCACCAGATCAGTCGAGGCAGGCACCAGATGGCGCACAAACGACTGGTCGATCTTGATGAAATCGATGTCGAATTTTTGCAGATACGACAGCGACGAATACCCGGTGCCGAAGTCGTCAAGCGACACGTTGATGCCCTCGTCACGCAGTTTCAGCAATTGCTCGACCACGCCACTGCTGGTTGACAGCAACAGGCCTTCGGTGATTTCGACCACCATGCTTTCACCGGGCAAACCAAGGGCCTGCAGTTGTTCGATCCAGGGTACATGCCTGGGATTGGGGTTTTCAAACTGCAGGGGTGATTTGTTGACGCTGATCTGAAACTCGGGGTGCAGAAGGGTTCGCCAGGCCTTGACCTGGGCTGCCGCCCGGGCAAAAACCCACTCCCCGATCTCGACAATCAGGCCACTGCTTTCGGCCACGGGAATAAAGTCCGCCGGGCTGATCAGGCCGCGTGTGGGATGCTGCCAGCGAATCAGCGCTTCGGCCTTCTGGATACTGCCGTTGGCCAGGTTCACGATGGGCTGATAGACGATGCAAAATTCCTCGGACTGCAAGGCTGCGCGCAGGTCATGCGTCAATTGGGCGCGCTGCATCGCCGCCTCCTGCAGGGCCGCCGTGAAAAAGCTGTAACGGTTGCGCCCTGCGGCCTTGGCCACATAAAGTGCCTGGTCGGCGTTTTTCAGCAGGTCTTCCACTTCCAGGGTATCGGTCGGGTACACCGTGACGCCCATACTGGCGGACACAAACACCTGGTCCAGGCCCAGTTGAAACGGGGCACTCAAGGCATTGAGCAGTTTGGGCAGGATGCCCTGCAGATTGGCTTCATCGGACAAGGCCGTGATGATCACGGTAAATTCATCGCCGCCCATGCGGGCCACGGTATCGACTTCACGCAGGCAGCGCTGGATGCGCCGCGCCGCCTCGACCAGCAGGTCGTCGCCGCGATCATGGCCCAGGGTGTCATTGACCTCCTTGAAATGGTCCAGGTCGATGAACAGGAGCGCCAGCTTGAGATGATTGCGACGGCATTTCTTGATTTCCTGTACCAGGCGTTCACGCATCAAACGCCGGTTGGGCAGGCCGGTCAGCGCATCAAAGTGCGCCTGCTGCCAGACCAGTTCATCGGCGGTCTTGCGCTCGGTGATGTCGGTATGGGTGCCAATCATGCGCAACGGCTGGCCTTGCGCATCACGGCTGATCACCATGCCGCGGCTGTGCACCCATTTCCAGCTGCCGTCCTTGCACATCATCCGGTGCTCATTGCCAAGACTGGGGGTGAGACCATCGAAATGGGCCTGGCGATCCTGCTGCAGTTGCGCCAGATCTTCGGGATGGACCAGCGCATCAAGGGCTGCCAGGCTGGGCTGGAGTTCGCCTTCCTGGTAGCCATACATGCGCAGCAGGTTGGGCGACAAATACTGTTCGCCGGTTTGCACCTGCAAATCCCACAGCCCGTCACCCACGCTCTCGAGCGCCAGTTTCCAGCGCGCCTCACTGTCGCGCAGGGCCAACTCGGTTTGCTTGCGCCGCGTGATGTCCTGCACGATCGCGGTGCGCTTGACCGCGCGATCATTGACCCAGTTGGTGGTCCCCCGTGAATGCAGCCAGATGCGACGCCCTTTCAGGGTGATCATTTCTAGTTCATAGTCATGGATGGACGTAGGCTGGCCCGGCAACTGCAAAGAGGCGTTTTCAATGGCCTGCGCTTCCTGGGTGTACAAGGGCCTGATCGTGACTGGTGTCGGCGTGAAGTTTTGCGGGGTGGTGTCAAAAATCCGGTACACCCCATCTGTCCAGGTCACCTGGTTGGTTTGCATGTCCACTTCCCAGCCACCCAGTTCGGCGATCGCCTGGGTCGCGAAAAGCATCTGGTTGGCGCGCTTGCGGCCAGCCTCGGCCTGCGCGTAATCGCTGACATCGACAACGATCTGGATCAGGCCGGCACCCGGCAATGGTTTGGTTTGCACCTGCAGGGTGCGCCCCAGGTGTTTCAAAATCAAATAATGGTCTGGTATCAGTGCCTGGCCATCGGCCGAAGACGTATCCTGGGGCGGGTTGTCCAGCAGATGCTGCGCGCCGCCAAAATCGCCACGCTGCATCTGAAAGTCATAAATTTCGCGCAACGAGGGGCCACTGGCCAAAAACTCCGGCGGCACATCCAGCAACTCAGGCAGACAGTGATTGAACTGGCTGACACAGCCATCGGCACCAAAAACGCAAACGCCCTGGCTGATGTTGGCCATGATGGCTTGCCAGAATTCGGCCGTTGGCTGCGTCTGTTTGGACTCGATATTTTTAATCACTGGCTATTTTTACCACAAAGCATGACCTGGGTGGTCACGAAATAGCGGCTTCAGCATGGCTGACGGGCAAGTACAACTGCACCCGCAAACCATGCGGCCGCGCCGCCATTACCTTGGCCTGGCCACCATGGCGCTGGGCAATCTCGGCCACGATGGCCAAACCCAAACCACAGCCGCCCGGCACGTCGCTGGCGCGCCAAAAGCGCTCGAACACATGCGGCAACTCTTCACTGGACAGGCCCGGGCCATTGTCTGCCACCTCAAGCAGCAGCATTTCGCCCTGCGGCTCCACACGGATCGTCACCTCGCTGCCGGCACCCGCGTAGGTCAGGGCGTTGTCGATCAGGTTGTTCAGCGCCTCGCGCAACAGGAAAGCCTCGCCCTCCAGGCTGAGGTGGTCTGTGCCCTCGAAGCCCAGATCGATGCCGGCCTTGAGCGCGCGCGGCGTCCAGTCACGGGCCACCTCACGGGCCAGGGCGGCCAGGTCCAGCGGCTGCAGCTTCACTTCGACTTCGTTGCGCGCAAGCGACAACAACTGGTGTACCAGATGGGCGCTGCGTTGCGCGCCGGCCAGCACCTTGGTCAGGCGCGCGCGCAATGCCTGCGGATCTTTCTCGGCCAGCGCCAGTTCGGTTTGACTGATCAGGCCCGCCAGCGGCGTGCGCAACTGGTGCGCCGCGTCGTTCAGAAAGCGCTTCTCCTGACCCAGGCTGCGTCGCACCGCCGTCAGCAAATGGTTCACCGCAGCGGCCAGCGCATGCACCTCCTGCGGCGCCTGCGTCATCTCGATCGGTGACAGGTCCGACAGCGCCTGGTTGCGCCGGTCACCCAGTTGCGCCTGCAACCGGGTCAGCGGTTGCAGGCCGCGAGAAATGCCGGCAAACACCAGCACACTCAGCACCATGACCAGCAGCGACATCGGGGCCAGCATGTCGGCGATCAATTCGGTGGTCAGGCGCTGTTGCACCGCCAGGCTCTTGGCCACCTGCACGCGCAGGCGCTGGGGCGAGAGTGCATCGCCGTAGTCTACCTCCAGCAGCGCAACGCGCATTGGCTTGCCGTCAACACGGGCGTTGTAAAGCAGCGCCTCGGGGGTCGACGATTGCGGCTCTGCGGCAGGCCCGGGCAGTTTGCCGTTGCCCAGCAAAAAGCTGCCCGGCGGGCTCGACACCATGTAGCTCACACGGTCGTCAGGGTCCTGCTCGATGATGTCCTGCGCGGCGCGCGGAAAGTCGATCAGCAGGCCAGAACCAATCGGCTTGACCTGGCGCGCCAATGAGCGCACCGATTGGGTCAGCGACTGGTCGATGGCCTTTTCGGTGTACTTGAGCGCCATCCGGTAGGCCAGGGCACCACCGACCAGAAACAGCACCAACTGCGGCAACAGCAACCACAGCAACAACTGGCGTTTGAGCGACAGGCCCTGCCCGCGGTCCTGAAGTGGGGTGGCAAGGTTCATTGGCACAGGACGAACTTCAGGCGACGTGGTTTTCCAGCATGTAGCCCAGGCCGCGCACATTGCGAATGTTCAGCCCCGAGTCCACCAGTTTGCGGCGCAGGCGGTGGATATAAACTTCCAGCGCGTTGGAGGCCAGCGCGCCGGGCTCAACGGGGTTGCTCTGCCAGGTTTCCAGCACATCCTCGCGGCTCACCACGCGCCCGGCATGGGTCACCAGCAGCGACAGCAAGGCCCATTCACGCTGCGTGAGTTCCAGCGCCTCGTCGCCAAGCCAGGCTTGCGGCAGATTGGCATCCACCCGCAACGCCCGCTCGCTGCAACTGCTGGCAAGTTCCAGCGAGCCGCCGAAAGCAGGCAGGCGGGCGCGACGCAGCAAGGCGCCCAGGCGCGCCTGCAACTCGGCCATGTCGAAGGGTTTGGTGAGGTAATCATCGGCACCGGCATTGAGCCCCAGCACCCGGTCCTCTACGCCGTCGCGCGCCGTCAGGATCAGCACCGGCAAGGCCGGCAGGCGCTTGCGCAGCCAGCGCAACAGCGCCATGCCACTGATTCTGGGCAGCCCCAGATCGAGCACCACGCCGTCAAAGCGCTGGGACTCCAGCAGGTTTTGCGCGGCCTCTCCATCGGCGGCGGCGGTCACGTCATGGCCAGCCTGGGCAAGCTGGGCGCACAGGCCGTCGCACAGCAATTCGTCGTCTTCAATGATCAGCAAACTTGACATGGTGCGAGCATACCTGAGGCGCTATGAAGGTTCGCACTGGCGCGTCACAACGGCCTGCACCGCCGCCACGCGGGCCCGGTGCATCTCTGCACCAATTTTTTGGCCGGTGGCACCGCCAGACAAAGCCTGTGCGGCAATGGTTTTGGCAGCAATGCCCTGCGCCGCCACCAGCACCTGCTGCAAGTGCCGGCGTTGCGGATATGGCGTGTCAGCAAAACCCAGACGGCCCCGCGCATCGCATTCGCAGGCCAGCAGGATGTGCTCGAAACGCCGGGGTTTGCGCAACGCGTCGCAGCGTTCCAGCAACCGCACCAGGGCGGCGGCATCGAGCTGCAGGCAGCGGTGGATGTTGCTGTGCTCTCGTGCCATCACCTCGGCCAGTTCCCGGCAGTCGGTGGGCACACGCAGACGCTCGCACAGGTGTTTGAGCAACTGGACGCTGCGCTGCTCATGCCCCAGATGGCGCGGCAGGATGTGGCCTGGAGTATTGCCCTTGCCCAGGTCATGCCCCAGGCATGCCCAGCGCACCGGCAGCGGCGAGCGCAGACGCGCGCTCATGTCGAGCACCATCATCACATGCACGCCGGTGTCCACCTCGGGGTGGTAGTCGGCGCGCTGCGCAACGCCCCACAGTGCGTCCAGTTCGGGCAGCAGGCGCGCCAGTGCGCCGCAGTCGCGCAGCACCGCGAACATGCTCGAGGGTGTGTCCTCCATCAGGCCCCGAGCCAGCTCCTGCCAGACGCGTTCGGGCACCAGGTGATCGACCTCGCCGCTGGCCACCATCTCGCGCATGAGTTGCAGCGTGTCAGAAGCCACCGTGAAGTCGGCAAAGCGCGCGGCGAGGCGCGCCACGCGCAGGATGCGCACCGGGTCCTCGCGAAACGCCGGGCTGACGTGGCGAAACACCCGCGCCGCCAGGTCCCGCGCACCGCCATAAGGGTCGATGAGCTGGCGCGCATCCCAGCGGCCATCTGCGCCAACATGGCAGTGCGCCACCGCCATGGCATTGATGGTGATGTCACGCCGCGCCAGGTCTTGCGCCAGGGTCACATCGGGTGCCGCGTGAATGGCAAAACCGTGATAGCCCGGCGCTGTCTTGCGCTCGGTGCGGGCCAGCGCGTATTCGTCGTGGTCGTGCGGGTGCAAAAACACCGGAAAGTCCTTGCCCACCGGCACGAAACCTTGCGCCAGCATGTGCTGTGGCGTGGCACCAACGACCACCCAGTCACGGTCTTTCACCGGCAAGCCCAACAGGGCATCGCGCACGGCGCCGCCCACCAGATAGGTGCGCATTTCAGCGGTGCAGTCGGTAAGGCTCTTCAAAATCCAGAAAATCCTGCTCGGCCAGCGCGCCGTCGGTCCATGCCTTGACACCCGGCAATGCCAGCACCCGTTGCACGTAGGCCTGAATATCGACGGTCAGTGGCAGCGCGTAAGTGACCAGGCGCGTGCAGACCGGGGCAAACATGGCATCGGCCACGCTGAAACTGCCAAACAACAGCGGTCCGCCGCTGCTTTGCAGGCATTGCTGCCACATCGCCACGAGGCGCGCGACATCGTCACGCACGCCTGCCTGGTCGCGCCAGATCAAGGCACCGGCTTCGGGCAGGCGGGCCTCGATGTTCATCGGGCAATGGGAACGCAGCCCCATGAAGCCGCTGTGCATTTCAGCACACAGGCTGCGTGCCCGGGCGCGGGCCGCCCTGTCGCTTGGCCACAGGGATTTGTCAGGGAACTGCTCGGCCAGATATTCGGCAATGGCCAGCGTGTCCCACACCACTAGTTCGCCATCCACCAGCACCGGCACCTTGCCCGTGGGCGAGAGTGGGCGCAGTGTGGTCTTGAATTGCGAATCAGGCGTAAAGGCATCAAAACGCACCATCACCTCTTCAAATGCGATGCCCGCCTGAGTCAACAGCACCCAGGAGCGCATCGACCAGGACGAGTAATTTTTGTTGCCAATATAGAGTTTCAGCATGGGGTTCATGGCAGGTCACGGTTGACGACCAGCGTGCCATCCGGCGGCCCAATCTGACCCAGGCGAGTCTTGAGCGACTGGGTCTGGCCGCTGATGATGGCCGCATAAATGGTGGTGTTGGCCAGCACTTTCTTGACGTAGTTGCGGGTTTCGCTCAAAGGCACGTTTTCGGCCCAGATCGCGGCCTCAAGCACCGGTGCGCCCGTCTGGCCACGCCAGGCGCGCGGTCGACCTGGGCCGGCGTTGTAGGCGGCTGCGGCCATCGGCATGGAGCCGTCAAAGTCATCAAGCACCAGTTTGAGATAGCTGGTGCCGATGGCAATATTGGTGTCGCGCTCGGAGATCTGGTGCGGCCTGAAACTGGTCATGCCGATTTTTTTGGCGGTCCAGCGCGCAGTGGCAGGCATCACCTGCATCAGACCCGCAGCGCCCACACCCGAGCGTGCATCCACCATGAAACGACTTTCCTGCCGGATCAGGCCGTAGACATAAGCCGGGTCCAGGCCAATTTCACGGCTGCGCGCCAGCACCGCCTGCTGGTGCGGCATGGGAAAACGTTGCGCCAGGTCGATCACATTTCTGGTGCGCTCGCTGGTGTTGATGCAGCGGTCCCACACCGCGTGCTGGCAAGCCAGGTCAGCGGCGGCCAAAAGTTCGCGGTCGCTCATCCCGCCGGGGGTGTGCAGGTTGGTGCTGTAGTTCCATTCGCGCACACCTTCGCTGCGCAAGCCCAGGGCAATGGCAGCCAGCGCGCGCTGCAAGCCGGAATTGGCACGGGCAGCCTCTTTTTCAGCCAGACTCAGAGGTTCAGGCTCTGGCGGCGGCGTGATCGGCTGGCCGAGTTCTTCAAGCGCCAGCATCTCGTAAAAACCGCCCAAACCGGCAATGCCTTGCAGCAGGGCGACCGCCCTCGCCTGCTCAGCATCGCTGGTTGCCAACTGCTTCAGCGCGCGGGCGCGCCAGTAAACCCAGGTGACTTCGCTTGCGGCCTGCGGGCTCATGGCCTGCAGCGCGGCCAGCACGTCTGGCCACCGGCCTGCGCGCAAAGCAGCGCGGGTGCGCCAGGCCAGTTGCTCGTCGCTCATGCCTTCCGGACCGGCGTTGTTGAAATAGCCCAAAGCGCCTGGAGAGAGTTTTTGCGCGGCCTGCCGTCCGATGGCGCCCCAGGCCCAGGCGCGCTGCCCGGCATCGAGTCGCTTGTCCCAACGGCCTTGCAGCAGGCGGGCTGCAGCTTCAGGGCTGCTCTGGGCCAGCCGGATCAACGCCAGCACCGCCAGCTCCTCGTGGTGGCGCAGGCTGCCGGGCTTGAGCCTGTCGAGGAAAAATTCGGGCTTGGACAGCAAATCCGTCAAGGCGGCACCAGCTTGCGGCGCCACAATGTCCAGCGCTTGCCGGGTGGCCTTGACCTGGCTCGCTTCCATGCTCAGACGCACTTTGCGCCAGATGTCTGCCGGCGCCAGCAGTTGCTTGTCAAAGTGCACCTGGGCCGCCATGGCGCAGCCCTCGCCGGGCTCCTTCTGGGCGTACCACTCACCCTTGACCTCATTGGCCATGTCCACACCGACCAGAATTTGCTCCATGGCCAGGGTGTAGCAGCGCACCTCGCGATCATCCTGCATGCGAAAGCTGGAGGCCTCCTGCGCAAAACGGTTCCAGTCGCGGTTTTTGCCCAGCAGCAACAGCCAGTCGTTGCGCAGCCGGTCTTCCTGGTAAGTGCCCGCAAAACGCTTTAAAAACCCACTGATCTCCTCAGGCGCAGCCGTCTCGAGACGAACCCGCAACTCCCAGTAAGCGGCCCAAGGGGCCAGCAGATGGCTCTGCGCACGCGGCAGCAGCTCTGTCAGGCGCGCTGACTGGCCTTTGTTGAAGGCATCGCGCATCTCCAGAATGACCGCATCAGACGCACTTTGACCCGGCGCCACACCTTGCGCCAGCACCGGCAGACCGAACATCGTGCCGAGCAGGCTGATCAATGTCAAAATCGTTCTGAACTGCATGTGGTGATTATGAATAATTCTGACGAAAAAAAGGCACTGGAAAAAAAAGCTTTACGCAAGCGGCTGATCGAGCAGCGTCTGCGTCTGCCCGATCGTCTGGAGCGTGTTGCCATGCTACAGCAGGTGCTGCGCATCTGGCTAGTGGGTCGCCCCGACACCGTGATTGGCGCTTATTGGCCAATCAAGGGTGAATTCGACCCCCTGCCAGCACTGCACCGCTGGAAAGAAGACGGCGAACTCATCGAGCAACAGCAACTGCGCAAGATAGGACTGCCGGTGGTGGACAAAGTTCACAAGACCATGGCCTTTCATGCCTGGTATCCCGGCTGTCCGATGGAAGACGACGCTTACGGCATTCCCAAGCCCAAGGAGACCGAGGTCATCACCCCCACACTGATTTTTGTGGCCTGCGTAGGTTATGCCCCAGGCGGCTACCGTCTGGGCTATGGCGGAGGTTTTTACGACCGCACCCTGGCCAAGCTCCAGCCGCGCCCGTTCACCGTGGGTCTGGGCTTTGGCACCGACTTTTTGCCCGACTTCGAACCCGAACCACACGACCTGCCGATGGACGCCATATTGAATGACCACGGCGTGGTCTGGCCGGTACCAGCCAGATGAGCCACAACCATGCCGCCACGGGCACTTTTCACCGTACCTTCCACTTAAGTGACTTCGACTTTGATCTGCCCGCCGAGCTGATCGCCCAGCACCCGGCATCCGAGCGCAGCGGCTCGCGCCTGCTTGATGGCACTGGCAGCCTTCCGGTTGACCGTGTCTTCAAGGAATTGCCCGCGTTGCTCAGACCAGGCGATCTGATGGTGTTCAACGACACCCGGGTCATGAATGCGCGCCTGTTCGGCGAAAAAGCCAGCGGCGGAAAGCTCGAACTGCTGGTCGAGCGTGTCCTCGGTGGCAACCAGGTCGCCGCACACCTGCGCGTGAGCAAAAAGCCGAAAGTGGGCACGACGTTCAAACTGACTGCGGCGCCCGGCTGCACCGACCAACCCTGCGCCACATTGCTGGGACGCTGGCCAGACGAACACGGTGCCATGTTCCACCTGGTGTTGTCCAACGCGGCGGGCGACGACCCTTACACACTGATGGCGCGCCATGGCCATGTGCCGCTGCCGCCATACATCACGCATGCCGATTCCGCTGAAGATGCCCAGCGCTACCAGACCGTGTTTGCCAAAAACCTGGGCGCCGTGGCTGCGCCCACGGCGGCGCTGCACTTCGATCATGCATTGCTGAAGTCCATTGACGCCACGGGTGTGCAGCGAGCGCATGTCACGCTGCATGTGGGCGCTGGCACCTTTCAACCGATCAAGACAGAAGACCTGTCCAAGCACCAGATGCACAGCGAATGGTACGAGGTGCCGCTGGCCACGCGACAGGCCATTGCCGACTGCCGGGCGCGTGGCGGGCGCATCATCGCGGTGGGCACCACCACGGTGCGCACGCTCGAATCCTGGGCGCTGGGGATGGGGGACTCATCCGACACCCGCATCTTCATCACACCAGGCTTCGAGTTCAAAGTGGTCGATGCACTGGTGACCAACTTCCACCTGCCCAAGTCCAGTCTGATGATGCTGGTGAGCGCGTTTGCGGGCTATGAGCACATCATGGCACTCTACCGCCACGCCATCGCCGAGCGTTACCGCTTCTTCAGCTATGGCGATGCCATGCTGCTCACCCGCGCGCGCAGCACCGGTGCAAGCCAGCCGGTAACTTCTGCCGCTCAGCGGACCTGAAGCCGGTTGATGTACTCAATCAGCAACAAGATGCGTGCCCGAACCAGGGCGGCCGCGTCGTAATTGCCGCGCGCTTCCACCAGGTTCTGGGCATGCTCAGCCTGATACGTCCGGCCCCAGATCGGCATGTCACGGCTGCCATGGCTGGGCACGCCAGCGCCATCGATCACTTCATACATCCTGTTCACTGGCAAGATGCCCTGATTTTTCTTGGCCAGCTGGGTCAGGTCGGTGGCTCTGACGCGCAACAAATCATTCATTGAGCCATCCCCCTTGCCCACCGGGCCGTGGCAGACGGCGCAATTGGTATCGTATTCAAGCTTGCCAAGGTCGGCTTTCTGCTGCGCCAGAACAAAGCCACTGCTGAGCGCCAGCGCCATGGCAATAAAAGAGACTTTCACGATTGCCTTTTTCATGGTGATACTCCTGATGGTTGATCGGCGCGGATCATCTTAGGACTGGCCAAAACCATCCCCATTGCGAATTGTCATGATTGGTGCGTCTGGTTCCAGCGGATGAAACGACCGCACCCAACCTGCGTCACGGTGCCGTGGCTCAGCGCAGTCAATGTAGCGCGGCCCCCACATCAAAGACAATCCAAAGACAATCGCGCCAACGCTTTTCAGAATCAACATGACACACGATCACCCGCACTATCACGACCACGACCATCCGCACGAACACCCGGCGCAGCCGGTGGTGCAGTTTGAC
>JBBINL010000084.1:0-11584 GCA_037443905.1 Burkholderiales bacterium
GATTCGCGGCGCAGCCAGTCCAGCGCCTCGCCCAGACTGCGCGGCAGCGCGTACGGTGACAGGTAGGCGTCGCCGCGCATTTCGGTTTTCGGCTTGATCTTGTTTTTGAGGCCCAGATAACCGCAAGCCAGCGTCATCGCCAGCGCGACGTAGGGATTGGCGTCGGCGCCGATGACCCGGTTTTCGACCCGCCGCGCCGCCGGCGTCGAGATCGGCGAGCGAATGCCGACGGTGCGGTTGTCGTAGCCCCATTCGATGTTGATCGGCGCCGCGGTGTTGCGCGACAGGCGCCGGTAGCTGTTGACATAAGGCGCCACCAGCACCATCGCCGCCGGAATGTAGCGCTGCAGGCCGCCGATGTAATGCAAGAAGGCCTCGGACGGCGTGCCGTCGTCGTTGCTGAAGATATTCTTGCCGGTGGTCTTGTTCAGGATGCTCTGGTGCACGTGCATGGCGCTGCCGGGCTCACCCTCGATCGGCTTGGCCATGAAGGTCGCGTACATGTCTTGGCGCAGCGCCGATTCGCGCACCGTGCGCTTGAAGAAAAACACCTCGTCGGCCAACCCCAAGGGCTCGGCGTGGAAAAAATTGATCTCCATCTGGCCAGCACCGATCTCGTGGATCAAGGTGTCGACGTTGAGCTCCATCTTGTCGCAGTAGTCATAGATTTCTTCGAACAAGGGGTCGAACTCGTTGACGGCGTCGATGCTGTAGGCCTGGCGCGAGGTTTCGTTGCGGCCGCTGCGACCAATGGGCGCTTTCAGCAAGGTGTTGGGGTCGGTGTTGCGCGCGGTCAGGTAAAACTCCAGCTCGGGTGCCACGATGGGTTTGAGACCCTCGGCAGCAAACAGGTCACAGACCCGGCGCAACACGCTGCGCGGGGCAAACGGCACCAGATTGCCGCTGTGGTCAAAACAGTCGTGGATCACCTGCGCCGTGGGGTCGGTGGCCCATGGCACGATGCGCACGGTAGAAGGGTCGGGCCGCAACTGCATGTCTTTGTCTGTGGGGTCGATCACGTCATAGTAAGGACCGCTCTCGGGGAACTCGCCCGTCACGCCCATGGCCACCACCGATTGCGGCAGGCGCATGCCGCGGTCTTCGGTGAACTTGACACGCGGCAAAATCTTGCCACGTGCCACCCCGGTCAAGTCGGGCACCAGGCACTCCACCTCGGTCACCCGGTGCTCGTTGAGCCATTGCTCCAGATCATTGAAATTCATTGACTTCTTGGCATTCATGGTTTGCTCCGGGGGTGATGTGTGTCACCCATTTTGCGCGTTATATTGAACCCGGATTGTGGTCTGCAAATTGGTTCACAATCAGAGCCATTTAAACCTTGGTCATGGTGCCACTTCAGATTCTTTATGCTTTCAGAATTGTTGTTGACAGAAATCGCCCGCCTCCGGCAAGCCGCCAGCATGCCGCTGCACCGACAGCTTTACGAGGCACTGCGACGCGCCATTCTGGAGGGCAAACTCGCTGCGGGTGAGCGCCTGCCGTCCAGCCGGGATCTGACCCAGGACCTGCAGCTGTCGCGCAACACCGTGGTGGCCGCCATCAGCCAGTTGACGGTCGAGGGCTATCTGGTCAGCCGCATCGGCAGCGGTACCTATGTCAGCGACAACGTGCCCAGAATGGCGGCGCATCCGCGCCGGGGCGCGCACGCACACCATGCCAGCCTGTCGGACCGGGGCAGCTTGCTGACCAGCAGCTTTTGCGCCACCGACCTCGAGATCCAGCCATTCACACCCGGGATAGCCGATTTCAGCGCGTTTCCGGTGGCACTTTGGCAGCGCCTGCAAAACAAGCACTGGCGCATGACCTACCCCGAGATGCTCGATTACAGCAGCTCGGGCGGCTATGCCCCGCTGCGCCGCGCCGTGGCCGATTACCTGCGGGTGTTCCGCAGCGTGCCCCTGGACATCGAGCAGATCATCATCACCAGCGGCACCCAGGAGTCACTGGTGCTGTGTTCACAATTGCTGGCCAACCACAGCGATACGGTGTGGCTGGAAGACCCGGCTTACTGGGGCGCCGTCAAGGCGTTCATGGCCACCGGCCTGACACTGCATGCGGTGCCGGTGGACGAGCAGGGCATCGCGTCCCGATCCATCGACGACGCCACGCCGGCGCGCCTGATCTACGTCACGCCGTCGCACCAGTACCCCACCGGGGCGGTGATGTCGCTGCCCCGGCGTCACCAGATCCTGTCGCTGGCGCGCCAGCATCAGGCCTGGGTGCTGGAGGATGATTACGACAGCGAATTCCGCTTCAGCGGCCCGCCCCTGGCGTCGCTGGCCGGTCTCGACACCGACCAGCGCGTGATCTACCTGGGTTCGTTTTCCAAAGTGCTTTACCCGGGTCTCAAGCTCGGCTACATGGTCGTACCCAAAGGGCTGGCCGCGGCATTCAAGCGCGCCCATTACGACCTCAATCGCCCTGGCCAGATGCCGCTGCAGGCCGCCCTGGCCGAGTTCATCGAGATGGGGCATTTTGCCAGCGCGCTGCGCCGCGCGCGCCAGAGTTATGCCCAGCGGCGCGCCTGCCTGCTGGCAGCATTGCAGCCCTGCCTGGGTCCGCAGGCCCGCATCACCGGCGCCGAGCAGGGCCTGCACCTGTGTTTGCGACTGCCCGACACGCTCGACGACAAGGTGCTGGCACAACGTATCAGCAAGCTGGGGATGACGGTGCGCCCGCTCTCTGGCTACAGCATCCGGCAAAACCACATGCGCGGACTGATCATCGGCTACGGTTATGCACCGCTCAACGAGATCGCGCACTTTGGCCCGGTTTTGGCCAAGGCCATTGCCAAAGCCCTGTCCCAGCTGACATCCTCGACATGATCCCAACCACGCCCGAACCATCCAGCGCCGCTGACCAACCAGGTTTCATGGTCTTGCACGCCAACCGCCTGGAAGACCTGCGCGACCTGCTCACCCAATACCTGCGCGAGCACCCGCTGGCGCCTCTGACCCCCGAGGTGATCCTGGTGCAGAGCAATGGCATGAAACACTGGCTGCAGCTGGCCCTGGCCGACGATGCCGCCCTGGGCATATGCGCCGCCACCCGGCTGGAATTGCCCAGTGGCTACCTGTGGCAGGTGTATCGCAGCGTGCTGGGGGCGGATGCCGTGCCGTCGCACATGCCTTTTGACAAGAACCATCTGCTGTGGCGGCTGGTGCGCCTGTTGCCCGGGCTGGCAGCCAGCAACCCGGTGTATGCCCCGTTGCAAAACTATCTGGCAGGCCAGACCGACGGGCGCCGGCTCTACCAGCTGGCGCTGCAGGTGGCCGATGTTTTCGATGCCTACCAGAGCTACCGCTCGGACTGGCTGACCGACTGGGCCACAGGCCAGTCTGGCCACGACGTGCTGCGCGACCACAGGGGCCAGCCAGCCAGACTGCCAGACGCCCACGCCTGGCAAGCCCAGTTGTGGCGCGACCTGCGCGCCGATGTCGGGCCGGTGCTGGCCGATGCTTCGCGCGCTGGCGTGCATGCCCGCTTCATGGTAGCGCTGCAGGAGCAGCTGGCACACTGCCAGGTCACGGGCCAGCGCCCGGCGGGCCTGCCGCTGCGCCTGGTGGTGTTCGGCATCTCGTCACTGCCGATGCAGACCGTCGAGGCACTGGCGCAACTGGGCCAGTTCTGCCAGGTGCTGATGCTGGTGCAAAACCCGTGTCGATATTACTGGGGCGACATCGTGTCCGGCCACGACCAGTTGCGCGCCCAGTTGCGCCACCGGCAGGCCGCCCGGCCCTTGCCCGAAGACAGCCACCCCTTGCTGGCCTCATGGGGCAAACAGGGCCGCGATTACCTGCACCTGCTGGACGACTTTGACAACGTGGCGCAGTACCGGCAACGCATGAACCGGGTGGATGTGTTCATCGATCCCGTCGCCGCTCAGGAGCAGCCGACGCTGTTGAACCAGTTGCAGTCGGGCATCCTGAACCTGCAGCCCGCGCACAAACCGCAAGATGCCAGGCGCAAGCTGCCCCCTGGCGACGACAGCATCAACTTCGTCACCTGCCACGGCCCGCAGCGTGAGGTGCAAGTGCTGCATGACCAGCTGCTGGCGTGGTTTGACGCCGACCCGACTTTGCAACCGCGCGAGGTGATGGTGATGGTGCCCGACATGGCGACTTTTGCGCCGCACATCCAGGCGGTTTTTGGCCGTTTTGGCGCCGGGCAGGCGCGGCATATTCCTTATTCGGTGGCCGACACCACGCCACGCCAGTCGCCGCTGGTGCAGACGCTGGAGCAATTGCTGTCACTGCCCAGCGCCCGGGTGTCGCTGGCCGACTGGCTGGGCCTGTTCGAAGTGGCGGCAGTGCGCCAGCGTTTTGGCCTGACCGAGGCCGACGTGGCACAGCTGCACGACTGGCTGGCCATGGCCGGCGTACGCTGGGGCCTGAACGCCAGCCACCGCATGCTCTGGGGTGTGCCCGCGGGCGTGGCCGCACTGGATCAGAACACCTGGGCCTTCGGCCTGCGCCGGCTGCTGCTGGGTTATGCCGTGGGCCAAGGTGCGCCCTGGGGCGCCACCCTGCCGCAAGCCGCGCTCAACGGGCTCGATGCGCCCGTGATCAGCGCCCTGCTGGATTGGCTTGCAGCGGTCGAGCAAACCCTGCAGGAACTCACTGGCGAGAAAACCCCGGCGCAATGGGGTTCGACCCTGACAGCCATCGTCGAGCGCTTTTTTGCCGCCGCCGAAGACGCTGACGAGCGCCTCCTGCAGCACTGCCTGGCCGCGCTGGAAGTGTGGCTGCAAGCTTGCCAAGCGGCCCGGCTCGAACTACCGCTGCCGCTGGATGTGGTGCGTGAGCATTGGCTGTCGCAGCTGGAAGAAAGCAGTCTGCAGCAGCGCTTTTTTGGTGGCGGCGTGCAATTTGGCACCCTGATGCCGATGCGCTCGATCCCGTTCAAGGTGATTTGTCTGCTGGGCATGAACGACGGCGACTATCCGCGGCAACAGGCCCCGCGCGACTTCGATCTGATGGGCATGAGCTGGCGCGCCGGTGACCGATCGCGCCGCGAGGATGACCGCTATCTGTTTCTGGAGGCCATTTTGTCAGCGCGCAACAAGCTCTACATCAGCTGGCAGGGCCACCGCGCCACCGACAACAGCGAGCAGCCGCCCTCGGTGCTGGTGGCGCAGCTGCTGGACTATCTGCAAGCCGGCTGGCAGGATGCCCCGCAGCCACGCCAGCAACCGCTGCAAGCTTTCTCGGAGGCCTATTTTCTGCAGGATTCACCACATCAGACCTACGCCAATGACTGGGCGCGGGTGCATGAACGGCCGTGCGGGGTATCGACCCCCCTGTCTGCTACCCCCGATGAAAATGCGCTCACCCCGGCCATACCGGATCAATTGACGCTGGACGACTTGCGGCAACTGCTGCGCCAGCCGGTCGAGGTGTTCTTCAAGTCACGCCTGCGGGTGCGGCTTGACACCATCGAAGAGGTGGATCAAACCGAGGAACCGTTTGCGCTGAATGGCCTTGAGAAACACCTGGCGGGTCAGGCGCTGCTGGACGCCAGTGACATGGCGCAAGCGCTGGAGCAGCTGACGCTCTCAGGACAGCTGCCGATGGCCGCCTTTGGCCAGCGCCTGGCCACTGAACTGCAAGCCGATGCGCAACTGGTGCGCGATCGGCAAAGCGACTGGGCGCTGCACTACCCGCAACCGCTGCCGGCGCAGTCGATTGCGCTGCAGGTCAACGGCCTGACTGTGACAGGCACGCTGCAAGGGCTGATGCAGGGCGAGGCCGGCTGGCTGCAACGCCAGCAGCGCGTCGGCGCCGTGCTGGAGGGTAAAAACGACGCCTGCACGGCACGCGCGCATGTGGTGGTCGGCCTGTGGGTGCAGCATCTGGTGGCCTGTGCCAGCGCCATGCCACTGACCAGCGTGCAACTGGGGCTGGACGGCCAGATCATTTTTGCCCCCCTGACCCAGGACGAGGCCCTGCGCATTTTGCAAAAATTGGTCAGCGCCTATCTGGCCGCCTGGGAGCGACCGCTGCCGGTGGCCTGCAAAACCGCCTGGGCCTACCTGCAAGCCAGGATGCAGGCACACCGGCTGGCTGTCGAACACCCCGACAAGGAACCCAAAGACCCGCACGACGCAGCCCAGGCTGTTTTTGAAGGCGCGCACCGCGCCGGTGAACGCGACGAGTCGGCTTATCTGGCGCGCGCTTTCGGGAGTTATGACGAGATCGAGACCGGGCTGCCAGACTGGGCAGAACGCCTCTATGGCGACCTGGCGCGCAACGTACGGCTCAAACCCGGCGAAGGCAACCAGCCATGAGCACCATCCAGAAGCTCGATCCCCTGACCCTGCCGTTGAGCGGCCAGCAGGTCATCGAGGCCTCGGCCGGCACCGGCAAAACCTGGACGCTGGCCGCGCTCTATGTGCGCCTGGTGCTGGGCCATGCACCTGACCAGACCGTCCCCGACTGCGGCCTGTACCCGCCGCAAATCCTGGTCATGACTTTCACCGAAGCCGCCACCGCCGAACTTCGCGGGCGCATCCGCGAGCGCCTGGCGCAGGCGGCGCGCTACTTTCATCACGGCGCGCTGCCTGGCTTTGAAGTCGATGACTTCCTGCGCGCGCTGCGCTGCGAAATACCGCAAGCGCAATGGCCGGACTGCGCCACGCGGCTGGACCTGGCTGCGCAGTGGATGGACGAAGCCGCCATCTTCACCATCCACGGCTGGAGCAGCCGGATGCTCAAAATGCACGCCTTCGACAGCGCCTGCCTGTTCCAGCAAAGCCGGGTTGAAGACAGCGAGCAGCTCAGGCTGGCTGCCGTGCAAGACTACTGGCGCAAATGGTTTTACCCGCTGGCGCCTGACCAGCTGGGTGCCCTGCAGGCGCTGGGCAGCACGCCGCAGGCGCTGCTGGAGAAGCTGGGCGCGCTCTGGGCTGACGAAGACAGGTCGCCGCACGAAGACGGCACGCCCGGGCAGACGCCCGATGTGGTGATCCGCCATTGGTCCGACTGGCAGACAAAATGCCAGACGCTTGAACAACTGGCGCGCGCGGCCTGCACCGATGAACTCATTGCCCTGCTCAGTGCGACCATTGCTGCCAGAAAGCTGAGTTCTTACCGGGCAGATTGGCCAGGCAAGCTGGCGCAATGGGCCAGAGCCGAGGCTTTTGGCCAGCTTGACAAAAAAGCGCAGAGCGATGCGATCAAGCTGCTGCAGCGGTTTTCACGCCAAACCTTGCTGAACAAGGGCTGGATGGAGGCCGATCAGCACAGCGCCTTTGCCCACATTGAGGCGCTGTGTGACCACCTTGGCACCGAGCCCAAGGTAGCCGAACAGTTGCTGGCCCACGCCGCGTTTGAAGTCGGCGCGGCGTACCGGCAGGCCAAGGTCCGGTTGGCGCAATTTGATTTTTCGGATTTGCTGCAGCAGCTCTACCGCGCGCTGCAGGCCCCCGATGGCCGCCTGGCCCAGGCCATACGCCAGCAATTTCCGGTGGCGCTGGTCGACGAATTCCAGGACACCGACCCCTGGCAATTCGGCGCTTTGCGCAAAATCTATGGCGCACCAGCGGCCACGTCTGAGACCGCTGGCAGCACGGGTCTGATCATGATCGGCGACCCCAAACAGGCGATTTACAGTTTTCGCGGTGCCGACCTGGAGACCTACCTGGAAGCGCGCCAGCAGGCCCAGGCCATCCATACCCTGGCGGGCAACTTCCGCTCCACCGAAGGCCTGGTGGCCGCCGTGAACCATGTGTTTGGCCGCGCCACCCGGCCTTTTGGCGAGGTGCCTTATGAAAGTGTCACTGCCCTCAATAGCCAGGTGCTGCCGCTGCAAGTGGCCGGCCAGCCACAGGCCGCAATGACCGTCTGGCACCTGCAGCACGCCAAAATACCGCGCAAGCCGGTGCTGCTGCGTCAACTGGCAGACATTTTTGCCTCGCAAATGGTGCACTTGCTCAATGCTGGCGCGGCCCGGCCCGGCGCCATGGCAGTGCTGGTGCGCAACTGGGTGGAGGCGCGCGCCATCCGCAACGCCCTGTCCAGCCGTGGCGTGCGCAGCGTGTATTTGTCAGAACGCGACAGTGTGTTTGCCAGCGCCCAGGCCACCGACCTGTGGCGCATTCTGCGGGCCGTGGTCGAGCCGCGCAACGCCAGATACGTGCGGGCCGCGCTGGCCAGCGCACTCTGGGGGCTGAGCTGGCGCGAGCTTGAAGCCCTGTATCAGGATGAACTTGCCTGGGATGCCATCAGCGAACGCTTTCATGCCTGGCAAAACATCTGGCAGCGTCAGGGCTTTTTGCCCATGCTGCACCAGCTGCTGCATGAGCAGTCGATTCCGGCGCGGCTGCTCAACCCGGTCGATGCCGCCAGCACGGACAGCACGCAGGGTGAGCGCCAGCTGACCAACCTGCTGCACCTGGGCGATTTGCTGCAAACCGCCAGCTCGGGTTTGCAGGGAGAAGCTGCCTTGCTGCGCTATCTTGAAGACCAGTTGCGCGATCCCGAAGCCAGTGGCGACACGGCGCAACTGCGGCTTGAAAGCGACGCCGATCTGGTGCAGGTCATCACCCTGCACAAGGCCAAGGGCCTGCAATACCCGCTGGTGTTCCTGCCATTTGTGTCGAACTACCAGAAGGCGGACAAGCCCGAAGACGAGCCGCAACGTCTGGCCGAAGACATCCGCCTGCTCTACGTGGCGCTGACCCGCGCCGAGCGGGCCTTGTGGGTCGGCATCTGCCAGGTCCGCGGTGACCTGGATGGCCGCACCCCCGCGGTCAAGAGTGCCGTGTCGGCGCTGCTGGGCCGCAAGGCACCGGGCGACCTGGCCGAGCGCCTGCAAGGCTGGACGTCAGAGCACATCGTGGTGCAACACGCGCCCGAGCCCGACGCAGCCATCTACACACCGCAGGCATCTGCCAAAAACTGGAAACCGGCGCTCACGCCGAAACGCCAGCTGCTGAGCCACTGGTGGAGCGCCAGCTTCAGCGCCTTGACGCGCGATGTGGCGCAACCGCAAGCGGGTTCAGGCGCCGGATCCGAGTTCGACGAGCGCCTGGGTGACGCACATATCGACAACGCGCGCCAAAGCACCAACCAGGCGCCCGACCAGCCCGAGCTGCTGCCACTGCCCTTCAACGAGTTCAAGGCCGGCAGCCAGTACGGCACCCTGCTGCATGAGCTGCTCGAATGGCAGGCGCACCATGACTGGCCCGCAGCCCAGGCGACCCCCAGTGCGGCGCTGGCCGGCGAATGGCAAACCCTGCTGGGTCGCAAGGCGCAAGGGCTCGGGCTAGAAGACGCCGAATGCACCCTGCTGGCCAGCTGGATGCAGACCATCGTCAGCACGCCTTTGCCAATGGCGGCTTCGTCGGCGCTGGTGCTGGGCCAACTAGGCGCTGACCAGCTCTGGGCCGAAATGGCCTTCAACCTGCCGGTCAGATCAATGGCCAGCACCCGGCTTGACCGGCTCATCGGCCAACATGTGCTGCCCGGCCAGGCCCGGGCTGGGCTGCAGGCGCGCCAGCTCGAGGGCATGCTCACCGGCTTCATGGACCTGGTGCTGCTGTTCGAGGGCCGCTACTACGTGCTCGATTACAAGTCCAACAAGCTGCCCGGCTACGCCCCGGCGCAATTGCAGCAGGCCATTCTGGCGCACCGCTACGACGTTCAATACACCCTGTATTTGCTGGCGCTGCACCGCCTGCTCAAAGCACGACTGGCCGGCTACGACTACGACCGGCATGTGGGCGGTGCGCTCTATCTGTTTTTGCGCGGCATCGACCAGTCTGGCGCCGGGCTGTACCTGGATCGGCCGCCCAAAGCCTTGATCGAGGTGCTGGATGCCGCATTTGCCGGAGCTGCAGCATGAACAACACCGACGTTGCGGCCGGCTTGCCGCCCCTGAACCGGCTGGACAAGGCCTTTGCCAGCTTTCTGCAGCAGGTGCAGCCCAGCCCCGAGCCCCTGCATGGCGTGCTCGCCGTGCTGGTGAGCCACCATTACGGCCTGGGACACGCCTGCCTGGATTTGACGACGCTCCAGCCCGGGTTGAGCCAAAGCGCCACCAGCCTGCCCTGGATTGAAGGTGCCAACAGCCCGCTGGTGCTCGATGGGGAGCGCCTGTACCTGCGCCGCAACTGGCAGGCCGAGCAAAACATTCGCGCGTCGATTGCCGACCGGCTGGCGCAGCCTTGCCCCGTTCCTGCCAACCTGGCCGAGTCCCTGGCGCAGCTCTTTGCGGCAGATACTTCCGCAGGCACCGCACCCGATTGGCAAAAAGTGGCGTGCGCGCTGGCCGCACGCAGGCGTTTCACGCTCATCACCGGCGGCCCCGGCACCGGCAAAACCACCACCGTGGTGCGACTGCTGGCGCTGCTGCAGTCTGACCCGGCACGCCACGAGGCCCCTTTGCGCGTGGCGCTGGCCGCCCCCACCGGCAAGGCCGCCGCCCGGCTCGGTGAATCGATCGCCAGCGCCGTGCAACACTTGCCCAGCCACATGCGCCAGCACATTCCGACGCAGGCCGTCACCCTGCACAAACTGCTGCAGGTGCGTTCCAGTCTGGCGCTGGATGCCATCCCCGCGCTGGCGCTGGACCTGGTGGTGGTCGACGAAGCCTCGATGATCGACCTCGACATGATGGCCCACCTGCTGGCCGCCGTGCCGCTCAGCGCCAGCCTGATCCTGCTCGGCGACAAAGACCAGCTGGCATCGGTCGAAGCCGGTGCGGTGATGGGGCAACTGTGTGCCGGAGCCGAGCTGGGCCGCTACACCCCCGACACCCTGGCCTGGCTGACGCACAACACCGGTGACAACTTGAGCGCCTGGACCGGCAGCGGTTCGGCGCTGGCACAGCAAACCGTGATGCTGCGCCTGAGCCACCGGTTCTCTGAAGACAGCGGCATTGGCCAGTGGGCCCGGGCCGTCAATGCCGGCGCTGTGGCCGGCGTGGAAACACTCTGGCTCCAGAGCCCGAACTGGCAAGCCGCCACGGCCACCGGCGTCGATCGCCTGCAACCCGGCCACACCCACGACCCATGCCTGACGGCCCTTGTCACACACGGCTGGCAATCCTGGTTGCAAACCTTGGAGCCGCTCAAAACGGCCGCTTGCAGCGACGCCCAGGCGCTGGCCGCGCTGCAGGAAATTGCCAGATTCCAGGTGCTGTGCGCGGTGCGCGACGGCCCCTGGGGTGTGAACCAGCTGAACCAGCGCATTGCCGCCAGCCTGGGTCTGCCCCTTGACGGCTGGTACGCCGGCCGCCCGGTGATGGTGACGCGCAACGACTACAACCTCAAGCTGATGAATGGCGACGTCGGCCTGGGCCTGCATCACGCGAACGGTTTACGCGTGGCCTTCCCTGACGGCCAAGGTGGCATCCGCTGGGTGTTGCCGTCCAGGCTCGACGCCGTGGAGACGGTATTTGCCATGACGGTGCACAAATCACAGGGTTCCGAGTTCGAACAGGTCGCCCTGGTGCTGCCCGAGCGGCCGGTGGCGGTGCTGACGCGCGAGCTGCTTTACACCGGCATCACGCGGGCCAGGGCGCGGCTCACGCTGGTGGTGCCACAGGCAAATGTGCTGATGCA
>JBBINL010000085.1:0-11538 GCA_037443905.1 Burkholderiales bacterium
TTTTTGTCACCAACGGCACCAGCACCAGCAACAAGATGGTGTGGCACCACACGGTGGCACCCAATGACGTGGTGGTGGTCGACCGAAACTGCCACAAATCCATCCTGCACGCGATCATCATGACCGGGGCGATTCCGGTTTTTTTGAAGCCCACGCGCAACCACTTCGGCATCATCGGGCCGATCCCCAAGAGCGAGTTCGAGCCGGCCACCATCAGGGCCAAGATCAGGGCCAATCCCCTGATCAAGGCGCATTTGCCCGACGCAGACATCAATCAGATCAAGCCGCGCGTGCTGACGCTGACACAATCGACCTACGACGGCGTGCTGTACAACACCGAAACCGTCAAGTCCATGCTCGACGGCTACGTGGAAAACATCCACTTCGACGAAGCCTGGCTGCCGCACGCGGCGTTCCACCCGTTTTACGGCACCTACCATGCCATGGGCAAGAACCGCACCCGGCCGAAAAAGGCCATGGTTTACGCCACCCAATCCATTCACAAACTGCTCGCCGGCATCAGCCAGGCCAGCCATGTGCTGGTGCAGGACTCGCAAACCGTCAAGCTCGACAAGCACCTGTTCAACGAAGCCTACCTGATGCACACCAGCACCAGTCCGCAGTACAGCATCATTGCCAGTTGCGACGTTGCAGCAAGCATGATGGAGCCGCCTGGCGGCACCGCACTTGTCGAAGAAAGCATTGCCGAGGCGCTTGACTTCAGGCGCGCCATGCGCCAAATCGACGACGACTACGGTGCTGACTGGTGGTTCAAGGTCTGGGGGCCGGACAAACTGGTCGAGGAAGGCATTGGCCGCGCCGACGACTGGATCATCAAGGGCGAATCTCGCACCATCAAGGCCGGTATCAACTGGCACGGTTTTGGCAAGATGGCCACCGGCTTCAACATGCTCGACCCGATCAAATCCACCGTGGTGACACCCGGCATGGACCTCAACGGCAAGTTTGCCAAGACCGGCATTCCGGCCAGCATCGTGACCAAGTTCCTGGCCGAGCACGGCGTGGTGGTGGAAAAAACCGGGCTCTACAGCTTTTTCATCATGTTCACCATCGGCATCACCAAGGGCCGCTGGAACAGCATGCTGACCGCCCTGCAGCAGTTCAAGGACGACTACGCCAAAAACCAGGCCATGTGGCGCATCCTGCCCGAGTTTTGCCAGAAATACCCCAAGTATGAAGACATGGGCCTGGCTGACCTGTGCCAGCACATCCACCAGCTGTATGCCAGATATGACATTGCACGCCTGACCACCGAGATGTACCTGAGCGACCTGGCGCCCGCCATGAAGCCCAGCGACGCATACGCCCACATTGCGCTGCGCAAGACCGAGCGCGTCGAGATCGACCAGCTCGAAGGCCGCATCACGGTGGGCCTGGTGACACCTTACCCGCCCGGCATTCCGTTGCTGATTCCGGGCGAGGTGTTCAACAGGAAGATTGTGGATTACCTCAGGTTCTCCCGCGAGTTCAATCGCCAGTGTCCGGGTTTCGAGACCGACATCCACGGTCTGGTGGAAGAGCAGGGCGCTGATGGGCAGATGCATTACTTCGCCGATTGCGTGAAGGCTTGAACTGGGCATTCGCGGCGAGGGCGCCGCTCCTACAACGACAACAGCACGCCGGTAACCTGTAGGAGTCGCGCCCTCGCGACGAAGACTGTTTGAATTCATCCGTCTTGCAGAACAGGTGCAACCCAAGGGTAATCCCTGATTTGAATGGGTTGTACTTTAAATAAAATTAGTGCAACTTTTTTTTGAAGGTTGTTCCCATGGCCACAGTCACGCTCGGCATCAAGGTCGATGAAACGCTTCGCTCGCGCATCAAGGAGGCCGCTGGCAAGCAGGGTAAAACCCCGCATTGGCTCATCAAGCAGGCAGTGACGCAGTATGTGGAGAGCATTGAGCGAGGTCAGTCACAACACCTCGTCGCCTCCGGTGCAACCTCTGGACCAGACGCCCACGAAGCAGATGAGGCTGAGGAACTGATCGCGCCTGCCAGTGCCCACTCGTCAGCGCCGCAACCCTTTCTGGACTGGGCGCAGAACGTGCTGCCGCAGACCGACCTGCGCGCCGCCATCACGGCCGCCTGGCACCGGCCCGAGCCCGAATGCCTGCCGATGCTGGTGCAACTGGCGCATGTGACCGACCCGGTGCAGAGCGCCGCCATTGAAGAAGTTGCCGCGCGGCTGGTCAATGGCCTGCGTGCCAAGAAGGACAGTGGCGGCGTCGAGGCGCTGGTGCAGGAGTTTTCGCTCTCCAGCCAGGAAGGCGTGGCGCTGATGTGCATGGCAGAAGCCTTGCTGCGCATTCCCGACAACGCCACCCGCGACGCGCTGATTCGCGACAAGATCAGCCATGGCGACTGGCATTCGCATCTGGGCAACTCGCCGTCGATGTTTGTCAATGCCGCGGTCTGGGGCCTGATGCTGACCGGCAAGCTGACCGCCACCGCCAGTGAAAAAAGCATGGCCAGCGCGCTGACCAGGCTGATCGGCAAGGGCGGCGAGCCGCTGATCCGCCAGGGCGTGCACCGCGCCATGAAGCTCATGGGCGAGCAATTCGTCACCGGCCAAACCATTTCAGAGGCGCTGGCCAACAGCCGCGCGCTGGAGAAAAAGGGCTTTCGCTATTCTTATGACATGCTCGGCGAGGCCGCCACCACTGAAGCGGATGCCGAACGCTATGTGGCGTCCTACGAGCAGTCGATCCGCGCCATTGGCATGGCCTCCAACGGCCGCGGCATTTTTGAAGGCCCGGGCATTTCGGTCAAGCTGTCGGCGCTGCACACGCGCTACAGCCGCGCCCAGCGCGACCGCGTCATGGGTGAGCTGCTGCCGCGCCTGACCAAGCTGGCCCTGCTGGCGCGCGAGTACGACATCGCCATCAATATCGACGCCGAGGAATCCGACCGGCTGGAGCTGTCGCTGGACCTGCTGGAGAGTCTGTGTTTCGATCCCCGGCTCAAGGGCTGGAACGGCATTGGTTTTGTGGTGCAGGCCTACCTGAAGCGCTGCCCGTTTGTCATTGATTACCTGATCGATCTGGCGCGGCGCAGCGGCCACCGCCTGATGGTGCGCCTGGTCAAGGGCGCCTACTGGGACGCCGAAATCAAGCGTGCCCAGCTCGACGGTCAGGACGGCTACCCGGTGTACACGCGCAAGGTTTACTCTGACGTGGCTTATCTGGCCTGCGCGCGCAAGTTGCTGGCGGTGCCCGACGCGGTGTTCCCGCAATTTGCCACCCACAACGCGCAAACCGTGGCGTCGATCTACCAGATGGCGGGGCAGAATTACTACGCGGGCCAGTACGAATTCCAGTGCCTGCACGGCATGGGCGAGCCGCTGTACGAGCAGGTGACCGGCAGTGTGGCCGAAGGCAAGCTGGGCCGCCCATGTCGCATCTACGCGCCGGTGGGCACGCACGAGACGCTGCTGGCCTATCTGGTGCGCCGGCTGCTCGAGAACGGCTCCAATTCGTCTTTTGTCAACCGCATTGGCGACCCCAGGGTGAAGGTCGAAGAACTGGTGGCCGATCCGGTCAGCGAAGCGCTGGCGATCGAGGCAACAGATGGCCAGCTAGGCGCGCCGCATCCCAGAATTGCCCTGCCGCGCCAGATGTTTGCCGAACTGGGCGCGCAGTCGCGCCTGAACTCGACGGGTTTGAATCTGGCCAATGAGCAGCAGCTGGCCTCGCTGGCGGCCGGTTTGTTGCGCAGCACACAAATCTGCTACACCGCTGCTGCGACCGTGGCCGATGTGCCTGCGTTGAACATTGCAAATGCAGCCACTGACGGCTGGCAAGCGGTGCTCAACCCGGCCGACACGCGCGACCAGGTGGGCTGGGTGCGCCCGGCAAACGCAACCGAGGTGGCGCTGGCGGCCAGCCGTGCTGCGCAAGCCACGCAAATCTGGCAAGTGGCGCCGCCGACCGAGCGCGCCGCCTGCCTCAAGCGTGCTGCCGACCTGCTGGAACAACGCACGCAAAGCATTCTGGGCCTGATCGTGCGCGAGGCCGGCAAGTCGCTGCCCAACGCCATTTCCGAAGTGCGCGAAGCGGTCGACTTTTTGCGCTATTACGCGGCACAGACCGAAGCCACTTTCGACAACCAGACGCACCGTCCTTTGGGCGTGGTGCTGTGCATCAGCCCATGGAACTTTCCGCTGGCGATTTTTGCCGGACAGGTGGCCGCGGCGCTGGCCAGCGGCAACTGTGTGCTGGCAAAACCGGCCGAGCAAACGCCGCTGGTGGCCGGCGTGATGGTGAAACTGCTGCACGAGGCCGGTGTGCCGCAGGACGCCGTACAACTGGTGCCCGGCAGCGGCGAAGAGGTCGGTGCTGCCCTGGTGGCGCACCCGCAGGTGGCTGGCGTGATGTTTACCGGCTCGACCGAAGTGGCGCGCCTGATCGCGCAAACCTTGTCCGGACGCCTGAGCCTGCAGGGCCGCAGCATTCCGCTGATTGCCGAGACCGGCGGCCAGAATGCCATGGTGGTCGATTCATCGGCACTGGCCGAGCAGGTGGTGGGCGACGTGCTGGCGTCGGCCTTCGACTCGGCCGGTCAGCGCTGCTCGGCACTGCGCCTGCTGTGCCTGCAGGAGGATGTGGCCGAGCGCGTGCTGGGCATGATCAAGCAAGCCATGCGCGAGTGGGTGATGGGCAACCCGGACCGCATGCACACCGACATCGGCCCGGTGATCGACGCCGACGCACGCGCGCAGATCGAGCAGCACATTGCGCGCATGCAGGCCGACGGCCTGACAGTGACGCGCCTGGCGCGCGATGAAAGCGCCGGACTGGGACATTTCGTGATGCCCACGCTGATCGAAATCGACCGCATCGACTGCCTGCAACGCGAGGTCTTCGGGCCGGTGCTGCATGTGCTGCGCTACCGGCGCGAAGACCTCGACAGCGTGCTCGACGCCATCAACGCCACCGGCTACGGACTCACCTTTGGTGTGCACAGCCGCATCGATGAAACCATTGCCCAGGTCACACAACGAGTGCAGGCGGGCAATATCTACGTCAATCGCAATGTGATTGGCGCGGTGGTGGGTGTGCAGCCCTTTGGCGGCATGGGTCTGTCAGGCACCGGGCCCAAGGCGGGCGGGCCGCTGTACCTTTACCGATTGCTGCAAGCCAATGAGATGCACAACAACCCCGCTCTCGGCGCACTGGTGCATTCCCCTGCCGCGCATGCGCTGCTGCCGGCACCCGCGCAGCGCCAAGAGGGTGAACCGGACAACCTGCAAGCACTGCAACTGCTGCTGTCGAGCTTGCAGGGGCCCACGCTGCTTGCTCCGCAAGGTGTGCTGAGCAGCCTGGAAGCCGCGCAGGGTGCGTTGGCCTGTGAAGCCTATCTAGACGCCAGCGTGCTCGGCAAAGCCTTCAAGCTGCCCGGCCCCACGGGTGAATCGAACCGCTACCAATTGCTGCCGCGCGGTACAGTCTGGGCTGTGCCACTGACGACCATTGGCCTCATGCATCAGATCGCCGCCGCGCTGGCCAGCGGCAACGTGTGCTGGCTTGAGACACCCGCCAGCGAGAGCGTCGTGGCACGCCTGCTCGCCGCATTGCCGGCGCAGGTCACACGCCTGGTGCGGTGCTCCAGCGCAGAGCAGCTGCTCGGTGACACGCACCTCAGCGCCATGCTGTTTGAAGGCGATGGCGACGCCCTGCAAGCCCTGTTGCCCCGACTGGCGCAGCGCAACGGGCCGCTGCTACGAGTGGAAAGCCTGACCCCGGCACAGTTGAGCGATGGCGCACACTACGACCTCAGCGCCCTGATGCACGAGCAGAGCATCAGCACCAACACGGCGGCCGCAGGCGGCAATGCGCAGCTCATGACCATGGGTTGATGATTCACGAAAGGAGACATAAATGACATTCAAGACACCGCCGTGAGACCGCGTTTTTGACAGCAAGCTACCCAGTCAACCCATTCACTTTTTCAGGAAACCCTATGAAACTCAGCTTCACACTCTTGCCCCTGATGGGCGCAATCACCCTTGCTTTTGCCAGCCATGCCCAGGCTCAGGAACAAACGGTCGTCATCGGCATGACCGGCCCGCTGTCGGGCTCCAACGCCTTTGCCGGCAAGGACAATGAAAACGGCGTGCGCCTGGCCATCGAAGACCTCAACAGCAAAAAGATCAAGGTTGGCGGCAAGACCCTCAAATTTGTCCTGCAATCCGAAGATGACCAGTGCGACCCCAAGTCCGGCGTGCAGGTGGCCCAGAAACTGGTCGACAACGGCGTCAAGTTCGTCATGGGCCCCTATTGCTCTGGCGTGGCGGTACCCGCCTCGAGAATTTATAACGAAGGCGGCGCCATGATGTCCACCGTGGGAACCAACCCCAAAGTGACGCTGGGCGGTTATAAAAACCTCTTTCGCATCATCGCCAGTGACAACCAGATCGGCGCCAGCATGGCCACTTATGCCGCCAATGTGCTGAAGGTCAAGTCGGTGGCGGTCATCGACGACCGCACCGCGTTTGGCCAGGGCGTGGCCCAGGAGTTCAGCAAAGAAGCCAAGCGTATCGGGCTGAATGTGGTCGGCCAGGAATTCACCACAGACAAGGCGACTGATTTCACCGCCATCCTGACCAGCCTCAAGGCCAAAAAACCGGACGCCATTTTCTTTGGCGGCTACGCGCCACAGGCCGCACCCATGACCCGCCAGATGCAACAACTCGCCGTCAAGGCCAAGTTGCTGGGTGGCGACACGCTGTGCAGCCCTGAAATGGGCAAGCTCGCAGGTGATGCGGTCAACGACGTGGTGTTCTGCGCGCAAGGCGGCTCGATCCTTGACAAAACCGCCGCCGGCCCGGCTTTCAAGGCCAAATACAAGCAGCGTTTCAACCAGGACGCCGACGTGTATGCCGCACCGTTTTATGACCAGACCATGTTCATTGGCGAGGCGATCCAGAAAACCGGCTCACTCGACCCGGACAAGGTTGGCGCCGAAATCTACAAGGCCAGCTACAAAGGCATCATGGGCACTTACAGCTACGACGACAAGGGCAACATGAAGCAGGCGCCGATCACCGTCTACACCTTCAAGAACGCCGTGCCGGTGCCGCTGGCCAGTTATTGAACGACAGCATTCGCGGCGAGGGCGCTGCTGCCGCAGCGTCAGCCGCGCCTGTCAATGGTTGAGGGGATTTTGCAGGCGTCACCCCAGCATGACCGGAACGCGGTGGCGGCCGAAGTGGCCGCAGGTCGCGTCGAAGCGGCCTGCCACGGTGGCGCCGCAGTCTGGACAACGGCCATCGGCGCTGAGCCGGTAGTCGTTGATCTGGTACCAGTCGCGCACGATCAGCGGCGCCTTGCAGTCGGGGCAAAAGGTGGTGTCGCCCTCGACGTTGTGCACATTGCCGGTATAGACGTAATGCAGGCCCTGTTGCAGGGCGATGTTGCGGGCGCGCACCAGCGTGGCCACGGGCGTGGGCGGTATGTCCATCATTTTGAAGTCGGGGTGAAACGCCGAAAAGTGCAGCGGCACGTCCGGCCCGAGCTCCTTCATGATCCAGCCGCACATGGCGCTGATGTCGGCATCCGAGTCGTTGTGTCCCGGAATCAGCAGGGTGGTGAGCTCCTGCCAGACCCTGGTTTCGTGCTGCAGATAGACCAGGGTGTCGAGCACCGGCTGCAGGTGCGCGCTGGTGAGCTTGAAGTAAAAGTCTTCGGTAAACCCTTTCAGGTCGACATTGGCGGCATCCATCCTGGCGAAAAACTCGCGCCTGGGTTGCTCGTGGATGTAGCCCGCCGTGACCGCCACCGTCTGGATGCCCAGCGCGTGGCAGGCGTCGGCCGTGTCCATGGCGTATTCGGCAAAGATCACCGGGTCGTTGTAGGTGAAGGCCACACTCTTGCAGCCATGCTCGCGCGCCGCTTTGGCAATTCTCTCGGGCGATGCCTGGTCCATCAGGCGGTCCATGTCATGCGATTTGCTGATGTCCCAGTTCTGGCAGAACTTGCATGCCAGATTGCAGCCCGCCGTGCCGAATGAAAACACGCTGCTGCCGGGGTAGAAGTGGTTGAGCGGTTTTTTTTCGATCGGGTCAATGCAGAAACCGGAAGAGCGCCCGTAGGTGGTCAGGATCATCTGATCACCCTGGCGCATGCGCACAAAGCAGGCGCCACGCTGCCCCTCGTGCAATTTGCAGTCGCGCGGACACAGGTCGCATTGCAGGCGCCCGTCTTCGATCTGGTGCCACCAGCGGGCGGCATGGCTGGATGTTTCGACTGGCATCATGACAGCTCCCTTTCCTTGAATTTGTGCACCGTGTAACGCTGCAGCTGAACCCCAGGTGCCCAGAAATCTGGCGCAAGTCCGGCTTTTTGCTTCAGCTGCGCCATGAACAGCCGGGGGCTTGGCAACTGCTCCCAGACCTGGGGCAAAAAAGTGCTGCGATAACGCCCGTAGGCAAACACCACGCCATCCACGCCCGGGCGCAATTGCGCCAGCGCATCGGCTTCGCTGTCAAAGTGAAGCGGCTGTGTTTGCGACAGCACCGAGACCTCGACCCTGGTGGCGTCGAGCTCCGGCAAAGTCAACGGCGCAAACCGCGGGTCATGCAGGGCTGCGGCCACAGCATTGGCCCTGACATCGTCCACCAGAGGGCGGCGCGCTTCGAGCGAGCCGATGCAGCCGCGCAGCTGGCCGCGTTGCGTCAGCGTGACAAAACTGGCACCGGCCTGGCGCAACCAGTCGGCTTGCTCTGCCGCCGGGCTTGAGGGCACGCTGGTGCGCTGCAAGGCGCTGGCAATGGCTGCACGGGCAATTTGCAACAGCAGCTTGCCTTGATCGGTGTCTGGACCAGCCTCAGTGCCCATGATCGGCTCCCTGCTCAAAAGCCAGCGCCGCGTAGCCCACGACGCTCCCCGTGTCACCGGCGGTGTCACCCGAATTGCAAAGCCCCAGCAACCGGGGCAGCAGCAGATGCCTGCGCGCGGCAAGCAGCATGCCGTTGACCGGGGTGGCACCGCAAGCTTGCTGGTGGTTCAGATCGGGCTGCAGCTGCAGCATGCGTTGCACCGTCGCGCTGTCCACCCCGCGCGCTGTGGCATAGGGCAAAAAGTGCGACAGGTCCGAGCTGATCACGAACAAGGTCTCGTCACCGCCCCAAAGCGCATCCAGCACCTGCGCCACCTCGACCGGGGTGGCGTCTCCCACCGCCAGAGGCAGCAGCTTGAAGTCATCGAGCGCCAGCTGCAAAAAGGGCAATTGCACTTCGAGCGAATGCTCTTGCGCGTGCGCCGCCGGGCTCAGCACCACCTGCGGCAGACCCTTCACGGCCGCTACCGCATCCTGGTCGATTTCGATCTGGCCCAAGGGCGTGGCAAAAAAGTCAGCACCCGGCAGCGCCAGGCCGCGCACCGGCACCCGGTGCACCGGCCCCAGCAACACCACCCTGCGAATCTTGTGACGCACAGCGGCCAGTTGCGCATAAGCCTGCGCCGCCGTGCTTCCGGAGTAAATGTAGCCCGCATGGGGAACGATCAGGGCTTTGGGCGCTGGTACAGCCGCGCCTGCGCCCGGCGCGCCAGCTTGTGCAGCCGCCAGCATGGCCAGCACATCATGTGACAGGGTCTGGCTGCGCCCCGGGTAAAAGGCACCGGCGACAGCAGGTGGACGAACGTGTTGCATCTTGATTTCCTTTGTCAGGAATCTGATCCTGTTCATGCATATGGTGCCGGCAGGATTCAATTCAAGTCAAGTCATCGTTCGACACACAGACGTATTGAAGTCGTCACCAAGGCATTTTCCTTGCGACACCATGGCTCGCCAGTGGCTGCTTACCTGGTCACTTGGCCATGGTCAGCCGCCAGCGCTCAAAAAGGTTCAGAGCACTGTTTGATGGATGATTTCGGATCAAGTCAGCCTGTGCGGGGCAAAACGTGGGGTCGCAGCGTCAGCAAAACCAGTGCAAAGGCTGCAAAGCCAATACCGGCCATGAAGGTGAACGCGGCGCCAAAAGATTGCCACAGCCAGCCCGCCAGGCCACTGGCGATCAGCATGGCCACGCCGCTGAGCAGGTTGAAAAAGCCATAAGCGGTGCCGCGCAGGTCAGCCGGTGCGGTGTCGGCAACCATGGCGGCCAGCAGGCCTTGCGTCATGGCCATATGCAGGCCCCACAGCGCCACGCCAGCCCAAAACACAACGCCGTTGTTGCTGCTGGCCAGCAAGGCGTCTGCGCCGATCAGCAACAGCAGGCCCCAGCCCAGCAGTTGCGTGTGCGGCAACTTGTCGGCCAGTTTCCCTAACGGATAAGCGCCGGCGGCGTAGACCACGTTCATGCTGATCAGCACCAGCGGCATCCAGGCCATGGGCAGACCGCCCTCGTTGGCGCGCAGCACCAGAAATGCTTCGGAAAAACGCGCCAGCGTGAATACCGCGCCCACGCCCACCACCCACCAGTACGAGGAGCTCAAACGCGCCAGGTTGGCGCGACTGATCGGGTTGACGTGCTTGGCGGCAAGGGGCTTGTCTGGCTCACGCACGCCCCAGATCAGCAGCGCCACGCACAGAAAAGCCGGCACGCTGGCAATCCAGAACACGGCACGAAAATCGTCGTGCCACAGCAGCATGAAACCAATGGCCAGCATCGGTCCCAGAAAAGCGCCCACGGTGTCGAGCGACTGGCGCAGGCCAAAAGCCGCACCGCGCAACTCGGGCGGCGCGATGTCGGCCACCAGCGCGTCACGCGGCGCGCCGCGAATGCCTTTGCCGACCCGGTCAGCCAGCCGGGCGGTGACGATCCAGCCCGCAGAGGTGGCCAGCGCAAACAGCGGTTTGGTGAAGGCGCCCAGCGCGTAGCCCAGCACCGCCAGCGGTTTGCGCTTGCCAAAGTAGTCGCTCAAGGCGCCAGAAAACACCTTGACGATCAGCGCCGTGGCCTCGGCCGCGCCCTCGATCAACCCTACGGCAAAGACGCTGATGCCCAGCGTGGTGACCATGAACACCGGCAGCAGGCTGTGAATGAGCTCGCTCGACACATCCATCAGCAAGCTGACAAAGCCCAGCGCCCAGATGCTGGCGGGCAGTTTGCGCATGGGCAGATCAGGGTTTGACATAGCCCAACGCCAATTCAATATAGCTGTCATTGCGGGTCAAACCCGCAATCCAGGACTTCCGGACTGCATGGATCCCGCATCGCATGCGGGATGACAAACTCAGGCGCATGGTACGGACTCAGCGCACCAGCACTGCGGCGGTATCACCACGCGGGGCGATCACGCCGATGTTGTACACCGTTTCACCCGCCGCGCGCAGCGTGGCGGCGCAGGCGGCGGCGTGGTCGGGCGCGATGACAACGACCATGCCAATACCGTTGTTGAAGGTGCGATTCATCTCAAAGTCGTCAATGCCGGCCGTTTTTTGCAGCCAGGCAAACAGCTCGGTTTGTGGCCAGTTGCCCTTGACCAGATGCGCGGCCATGCCGTCAGGCAGCACACGGGGAATGTTCTCCAGCAGACCGCCACCGGTGATGTGCGCCAGCGCCTTGATCGGGTGCGC
>JBBINL010000086.1:0-11481 GCA_037443905.1 Burkholderiales bacterium
TGTCGGCAAGATTGGCGACGACCAGGTGCAGGACATGGCGCAGCGCCGCGGCATGCCGGTGCCAGAGCTGCAACGGCTGCTGGCGCCCAATTTGTGACACCCTGAAAGGGCAGGCAAATTTGTGGCAGCACCGCCCGTGCCCCGAGGTGGTCTCAAAGCGGCTGAATGACGTGCGTCAGCCGGTGCGCAAGGCCCGCCGATATTGCATGGCCTCGGCCACATGCGTGACCTGGGTGCTGCGGGCTCCGGCCAGATCGGCAATGGTGCGCGCCACTTTAAGCGCACGGTGTGTGCTGCGGGCCGACCAGCCCAGGCGGGTGGCAGCCACGTTCAAGAACCTGGCTGCCGCGTCATCCAGCAACAAGTGCTGATCCAGGGCCTGTCCCTGCAAGGCCTGGTTGACCACGCCCTGGCGCGCCACCGCACGCTCGCGCGCCGCAGTGCAACGCGCGCGGATGTCAGCGCTGGACTCGCCCGCGGGGGCGTGCAGCAAATCGGCGCTGGCGACGGCTGGCACCTCCACATGCAAATCAATCCGGTCCATCAGCGGGCCGCTGAGCTTGGCCTGGTAACGCGCCACCTGGTCGGGTGTGCAGCGACAGGTTTTTTGCGTCGAACCCAGATAGCCGCATGGACACGGGTTCATGGCGGCAATCAGCTGAAACTGCGCCGGAAAGTCAGCCCGGCGCGCGGCCCGCGAGATGGTGATGCGCCCGGTCTCCAGTGGCTCGCGCAAAGCCTCCAGCGCAGCGCGTGAAAACTCGGGGAATTCATCGAGAAAAAGCACGCCGTGGTGCGCCAGTGAGATCTCGCCCGGACGCGGCGGCGAACCGCCACCCACCAGCGCCACCGCACTGGCGGTGTGGTGCGGGTGGCAAGTGGGGCGTTGCGCCCATTGGTCCAACGCAAACCGGCCACCCAGACTGGCAATGGCGGCACTTTGCAGCGCCTCGTCTGTGGTCATGGGCGGCAACAGACCGGCAAAGCGCTGCGCCAGCATCGACTTTCCCGCCCCCGGCGGGCCCATCAGCAGCAAACTATGGTTGCCAGCGGCAGCAATCTCGAGCGCGCGTTTGGCGCCCAGCTGGCCCTTGACATCGGCCATATCTGGGTACTGTGCTGGCTTGGTCTGCGTGATCGCGCCGACGCGATGCCAGCCGCTGGCAGGCTCGCCGACAGGCGCATCCGCCGCTTGCGGCAAAAAGTGCTGCACCACGTCGAGCAAATGCTGCGCCCGGTACACCTGGGCATCTGGCACCAACGCGGCTTCTTCGGCGCTGCCAGGCGGCAACACCAGCTGCGCCACGACCCGGTTGGCATGCAGCGCCAGGCTCATCGCCAAAGCACCACGCACAGCGCGCAGTTCACCCGACAACGACAGTTCACCGGCAAATTCGTAGCCGGCCAGCCGCGCGGCGTCGATCTGTCCGCTGGCCGCCAGAATGCCCAGCGCGATCGGCAGATCAAACCGTCCGGAGTCCTTGGGCAGGTCGGCCGGCGCCAGATTGACGGTGATTTTTTTGTTGCTGGGAAATTCGAGCCCCGAGTTCTGGATGGCCGAACGCACCCGCTCCCTGGCCTCCTTGACCTCGACATCTGCCAGACCCACCAGCGTAAAGCTGGGCAGACCGTTGGCCAGATGTACCTCGACGGTGACCGCGGTCGCTTCCAGCCCAAGCAACGCCCGGCTTTGCACCAAAGACAAACTCATTGCGTTACCCCGCTTTAAAAAGTGCGTTTGCCCCAACAGACAAACAAAAATGCACTCTTATGGTGCGCGCTGTTTGATTGTTCCAGCATCTTAGCGCAATGGACTTTTCACACGGTAGCGCCACGGCAGCAGGGTCTGAAAAAACCTGGCACGAACCCTGCTTATCAAGCCTGTCCGCTCAACCGTTGGAGAGCTTATGAAGCTTCAATCATCCGGCATCAATGACGTTTACCTATCCAAGGAGTCTGCATGAAACTTGTTACCGCCATCATCAAACCCTTCAAGCTCGACGAGGTGCGCGAAGCGCTCTCCGGCATTGGCGTGCAGGGCATCACCGTGACCGAAGTCAAGGGCTTCGGTCGCCAGAAGGGACACACCGAACTCTACCGCGGCGCCGAATACGTGGTTGACTTTTTGCCCAAAGTCAAAGTGGAGGCTGCCGTGGCTGACGATCTGCTGGAACGCGTGATCGAAACCATTGAAGGCGCGGCGCGCACCGGCAAGATCGGCGACGGCAAGATTTTTGTCACGCCGATCGAGCAGGTCATCCGCATCCGCACCGGCGAAACCGGGGTTGAAGCGCTCTGAATGAATAAACCCTTACGAGATCATGAACATGAAAAAACTACTCGCATCCATTACCTTAGGTTTGAGTCTGCTCCTTGGCGGAGCAGCCATCGCCCAAACCCCTGCAGCCCCAGCTGCTTCAGAAGCCGCCCCCGCAGCGGCCATGACCGAGGCCAAACCGGCTGAAGCCCCTGCCGTGGCGCCCGCCGCGCCGGCCGCCGCAGAAGCCACACCAGCACCGGCACCCAACAAGGGCGACACCGCCTGGATGATGCTCTCCACCCTGCTGGTGATTTTGATGACCGTGCCCGGCCTGGCCCTGTTCTACGGCGGCCTGGTACGCAGCAAGAACATGCTCTCTGTGCTGATGCAGGTGATGGTCACGTTCTCGCTGATCGTCGTGCTGTGGTTCATCTATGGCTACAGCCTGGCGTTCACCGAGGGCAATGCGTTCTTCGGCGGCTTTGACCGGCTGTTCATGAAGGGCATCTGGGACAACGTTGCCGGCACCTTTGCCAATGGCGCGACGTTCAGCAAGGGCGTGGTCATTCCCGAGATTGTGTTCGCCGCCTTCCAGGCCACATTTGCCGGCATCACCGGCACGCTGATCGTCGGTGCTTTCGCCGAACGCATGAAGTTTTCTGCTGTGCTGCTGTTCATGGCGCTGTGGTTCACCTTCTCTTACGCACCGATCGCGCACATGGTCTGGTTCTGGATGGGCCCGGACGCCTATACCGCCGCCGATCTGGTGGACGGACTCAACGCCAAGGCCGGTTACATCTGGCAATCGGGCGCGCTGGACTTTGCCGGCGGCACCGTGGTGCACATCAACGCCGCCGTGGCGGGTCTGATTGGTGCCTACATGGTCGGCAAGCGCATTGGCTACGGCAAAGAATCGATGGCGCCGCACAGCCTGACCTTGACCATGGTCGGTGCCTCGTTGCTGTGGGTGGGCTGGTTCGGGTTCAACGCCGGCTCCGCGCTCGAAGCCAACGGTTTTGCCGCGCTGGCATTCATCAACACCTTTGGCGCCACCGCTGCCGCAGTTCTGGCCTGGTGCATCGGCGAAACACTGATGCGCGGCAAGGCATCCATGCTGGGTGCGGCATCCGGCTGCGTGGCGGGTCTGGTGGCCATCACCCCGGCCGCCGGCAATGTCGGCATCGGCGGTGCGCTGGTCATTGGCCTGCTGGCTGGTTTTGCCGGCCTGTGGGGCGTGAACGGTCTGAAGAAACTGCTCGGCGCCGACGACTCGCTCGACGTGTTTGGCGTGCACGGTGTCTGCGGCATTCTGGGTGCCATCCTGACCGGCGTGTTCAACAGCCCGGCGCTCGGTGGCCCCGGCTATGTGGCCGACTGGGTGACCGCCTCGGTGGTGTCCGCTGCCGACTACTCCATCGCCGCTCAGGTCTGGGTGCAAGCCAAGGCGGTGCTGACCACCATCATCTGGTCGGGCGTCGTGTCCTTCGTCGCCTACAAGATCGTTGACCTGACGATCGGTCTGCGCGTCAGCGAAGAACACGAACGCGAAGGTCTGGACATCACCTCGCACGGCGAGTCGGCCTACAGCAAATAAGCCATTTACTGCCACAGGCCGAACCGGTCCGTGGCAGCTCTTGCGAGTTGTCTCCTCGGAAGTGTTTCCCACCGCGGCCATCGGCCCCGGTGGGTTTTTTTTCGCCGTGCACAATACGGCGTCCATAAGAACCCAGATTGCAACCGATGAACGTTTCCCTGACCGAGACATCCTGGCAAACCGTTACCCCAAACACCTGCCTTTTGGGCGAATCACCGTTCTGGCATCCACACGAACAGATGCTGTACTGGGTGGACATTTCAGCCAAGCAGATCCTGCGCGCCAACATTTACATGGGCACGGTCGAGGCCTGGGACATGCCCAGTGAGCCCGGCTGCATCGCCCCGGCGGCCAGCGGCGGCCTGGTGATGGCGCTGCGCCACGGCATCTTTCGCGCGCAAACCTGGGGTGGCCCGTTAAAGTTTCTGGCCGCGCTGGACTATGACACTGCCTCCATGCGAGCCAACGACGGAAAGTGCGATGCGCTGGGTCGCTTCTGGGTGGGCACCATTGACGAAACCCGCAGCGCCAGGAACGCCGCGCTGTACTGCATCGACGCACGCGGCATGGCGCGAACCGGTGTTCCCGACGTGCGTTGCATGATCGGTCCGGTCGACCTGGCCGCCACCACAGCCAATGGCCTGACCTGGAGCCCCGACAACAGCACCCTGTATTGGGCCGACTCGCCCAGCCATACGGTATGGGCGTGGCACCATGACCTGACCGCCAACACTTTGAGCGCGCAGCGTGAATTCGTCCGCTTCAAGTCCAAGCCCGAGCGCTGGAGTTCCGATCCGCGGGATGCCGGCAACGGTGGCTACCTGGGTCGCCCGGACGGCGCCGCGGTCGATGAGCAAGGCAACTACTGGGTAGCGATGTTCGAGGGTCGCCGCGTCTGCCAGTTTGCGCCAGACGGCGCGCTATTGCAGTCGATTGCCGTGCCATTGCAAAGCCCGACCATGCCCTGCTTTGGTGGTGAAGACCTGAAAACGCTGTACCTCACCAGCGCCCGACACCATCGCAGCAGCGCCGAACTGACGGCTTTTCCGCGCTCAGGCCAGACGTTGTCGACGCGGGTTGAGACGGCGGGATTGCCGGTGAACTTCTTTCAGGATTGAAGTCATGATATTCCTCAAACCCTATGCATCTAATTCGTCAAAAACGTGCATTCGGCCATAGCCAGGACTAAACTGGGAACTCCCGTTTCAACCTCAGGAGATCATCATGACAGACGCCCTTCAACACACCAAAGACAAACTCATGGACGATCTGCATCAAAGCATCGCCGATGCAGAAGAAATGCTGAAAATCACGGCCAACCAGGCTGGCGAAGGTGCCGTTCAGCTGCGTGAACGCGTGCGTGACCGCATGAGCAAGGCCAAAGTCGAATTGCAGCATCTGCAACAGGCTTCCATCGACAAAGCCAAGGCCGCGGGCCATGCCACCGACGTGTTTGTGCACGAAAACCCCTGGAAATCCATCGGCATTGCGGCGGGCTTGGGCTTGGTGGTCGGGCTGTTGATCAGCCGACGCTGAATCCCGATGGCTGGCGCCAACACCGGTCTGTTTGGCCAGTTGCAGCAGTCCCTGGGCACGCTCGTCGAGCTGTTGCGGCTTCGACTGGCCTTGCTCGGGACTGAGCTTGGTCTGGAGAAAGAGCGCCTGGCTGCCGGACTGTTCTGGGCTGCCTGCGCACTCGTCAGCCTGACCATGGCTGCCGTGCTGTTCTGCGGCTTTGTCATTTTGTTGCTCTGGGACGGTTACCGGCTTGCTGCGGTGGGTGTGTTGGCCTTGCTCTTTCTGGCTGGCGCACTGGTGTTGATGCAAACTGCACAACGCCGCCTAGGTGCACAGTCCAACCTGTTCAGCGTCAGCCTGGCCGAACTTGAGCGCGACCGTGACAGCATCATTGCTGCGCCGCCCCATGAGCCGCGCTGACCTGCAGTTGCGTCAACAACGCCTGCTGATTCGCAGCACCGAACTGCGGCTGCAACTGCGCAGCGACTTGCACCGTCTGCAAGGACCGGCAGCTGTGGCTGACCGCATCGGGTCAGGCCTGCTCTGGCTTTACCAGAATCCCCTGTGGCCCGCCGCCGGGCTGGCACTGCTGCTGGTCCTCAAACCCGCACGCGCACTGGTCTGGGGCAGCCGGCTTTGGTGGCTCTGGAAATCCGCCCCGCTGTTGCGTCGCTGGCGCGACACCTTGCTGGTTTATTTATCGCAACGATAAAACTGTCTGTTCACCCTGGCCTGTGGCGTCACAGCCTCATCAGAACCAGGGCGCAGTGCCGTCAGCGCTGGCGCAATTTTTTGAACATGAGGTGTTCGAAAAATTCAAACCCGGGTGCCGGGCTTGTGCCCTAACATCGGGGCCAACACTTCAACCGTGAAACCCCATGGACACCGCCCTGCAACACCTGATTGACCAGATCCAGAACGCTGCGGCGCAGCGCACGCCGTTGCGCATTCGCGGTGGCGGCAGCAAAGATTTTTATGGCGAAATGCCACACGGCGAGTTGCTCGACACCACGCCGTACCAGGGCATCGTGAGCTACGAGCCCAGCGAGCTGGTGGTCACGGTGCGCAGCGGCACACCCTTGGCCGAACTTGAAGCCGTGCTGGCCGAACAAGGCCAGTGCCTGCCATTCGAGCCACCCCGGTTTGGCAGCCTGAACAACGGTACCTGCGGCGGCATGGTGGCCGCCGGCTTGAGCGGCCCGGCGCGCGCCAATGTGGGCGGCGTGCGCGACTATGTGCTCGGTGTGCAACTCGTCAACGGCCGTGGCGAGCACCTCACTTTTGGCGGCCAGGTGATGAAAAACGTGGCGGGCTACGATGTATCGCGGCTGATGGTGGGTGCCATGGGCACGCTCGGGCTGCTCACCGAGATTTCGCTCAAGGTGCTGCCGATCGCGACGGCCGAGGCCACGCTGGTGTTTGAACTCGACCAGGCCAGTGCGCTGGCGCAACTGCATCTCTGGGGCGCGCAACCGCTGCCGCTCAATGCCAGTTGCTGGGTGCGCGACGACACCGCTGCCAACGCCCCCGAACTGCTTTTCGTGCGCTTGCGCGGTGCCGTGGCGGCGGTCGAGTCGGCCTGCACCAGGATGTTGAAAGAGGTGGCAGGACAGCGCATGGACAACACCCGGGCCGGACCCGACTGGACTGCCTGCCGCGACCTGCAACTGCCATTCTTTCGCGCACCTGTCGCGGCAGGCGAACCTCTGGCGCTGTGGCGCCTGAGCGTGCCGCAAACAGCCCCGGCGCTTGACCTGCCCTGGCCCCAGCTGATTGAATGGCACGGCGCTCAACGCTGGCTGTGGGCGCCTGAATCTGCCAGCGCACAACTGCGCCAGGCGGCCACTGCAGTAGGGGGCTCGGCCAGCATTTTCATCGCCTCTGGCAGCGCGCATGCCAAAAGCCGTTTCAGCCCGCTACCGCCCGCCCTTGCGCAAATCCACCGCCGCCTCAAGGCTGAATTCGACCCGGCCGGCATCCTGAATCCGGGCCGCATGTACGCCGACCTCTGATCCATACGCCAAGCCCATGCAAACCCAACTCGCTCCCCAGTACCAGGACACCGCCGACGGCATCGAAGCCGAGGCCATTCTGCGCAAATGCGTGCACTGCGGCTTTTGCACCGCCACCTGCCCCACGTACCAGTTGCTCGGTGACGAGCTCGACGGCCCACGTGGCCGCATCTACCTGATGAAGCAGGTGCTCGAGGGCACCTCTCCCACGCGCAAGACACAAGCGCACCTGGACCGCTGCCTGACCTGCCGCAACTGCGAAACCACCTGCCCCAGCGGCGTGCAATACGGCCATTTGCTCGACATCGGCCGCAAGCTGGTCGATGCCCAGGTGCCACGACCGGCGGGCGAGCGCGCGCTACGCTGGGCACTCAAGGAAGGCTTGCCATCACCGCTGTTTTCGCCCGCCATGGCGCTGGGCCAGATGGTGCGCCCGCTGCTGCCGCACGCACTGCAAAACAAGGTGCCAGCCAAACAGTTCGCCGGAACCACACCCACCCGCGAACTCGAGCGCAATGTGCTGGTACTGGCAGGCTGCGTGCAACCCGCCATGAGCCCGAACATCAACAGCGCCACGGCGCGGGTGTTTGACGCCGCCGGCATCCAGTGCGTGGTGGCGCCCAAGGCCGGCTGCTGTGGCGCGGTCAAGTTCCATCTCAACGACCAGACCGGGGGCATGGCTCAGATGCGCGCCAATATCGACGCCTGGTGGCCGCACATCGAGGCCGGTGTGGAGGGCATCGTCATCAACGCATCGGGCTGCGGCGTCACGGTCAAGGACTACAGCCACATTTTGCGCGACGACCCGCTTTACGCCGCCAAGGCCCGGCGCGTGAGCGAGCTCACAAAAGACATCAGCGAATGGCTGCCCGAACTCGTGCGGCAGCTCAAGGGCCGGGTGACCGGCAGCGCCAGCCGCATCGCCTTTCACCCGCCCTGCTCGCTGCAGCACGGCATGCAGCTGCGCGGCGGGGTCGAAAAATACATGGGCGAGCTGGGCTTCAACGTCAAGACCACCGGCTGCGAAGCCAACCTCTGCTGCGGCTCTGCGGGCACCTACAGCGTGCTCAACCCGGGCATCTCCTACCAGTTGCGCGACCGCAAGCTGGGCAACCTGGCCACCACCTTTGGCACCGACAAACCCGATCAGATCGTGTCAGCCAACATCGGCTGCATCACCCACCTGCAAAGCGGCACCCAGACGCCGGTGCGGCACTGGATCGAAGTGCTCGACGAGGCGCTGCTGAAATAGTCGGAAGTTGCATGCCTTCTTCCGCTGGCGTTTGGAGCCAGCGGCACTGGCTAACCTGGTTTCAGCCAAAGCACACAAACTCGACGGCTTGTACTGGATGCCGTGCGCAGCCCCGGACTTCGCTGCGGCCTGATGGTCTGCCACTCCAGACCGTGCTGCGAACAAAAAATGCCGACACACGCAGAATGCGCGCGAACCCCGCGTGTTCTGCGGGATCCAGAAACGAAAACGCCCAACTGAGATCAGTTGGGCGTTGAATAGTGGTGTTGTAGAAGCGACCGGGTTCGAACTCATTCACAGTTCTCCTGAGCGATACAGCGTGCTAGAGCGTACTGTTTCGGGTGATTGTCCAAGTCCCATCAAGCACTACCAAGTCCGATTTGTCGTAACAAAGCGATGAAGCGGCGGTGCAGCCAATGGCCCGGCCGGGGTCAGTTCAATCTGGTACCTGGGAATGAATGACGTTCTGCTGACCTCGATACCCTGAATTCGATCCACCCTGTAAGTCCTCGATTCTCCGTTTTCATGCTTGACGGCACAAAGCAGCAGATTCCCGTCCTTGCTGCGTCGAAGCGAGTAGGGCTCGATCAGTCGCCAAGAGTCCTGATAACGTAGATTGACGCACAGGCGGTTGGCGGCAGCAAATCTCACGGACTCCAACGGGACTGTCGCGCGCCAGGCGTAGACCATAGCGGGCGGTTGCCATTCGTTATCCAGAGAGCCAACGATTGGCGCCGATTCCAATGAAGGTTTCTCTGCTTCACCGTAAAGCCAGCGAAAAACGCTCGGGATCTCATTCCAGAATTGCTCGAGTTCGGGCAAGACAGGCAACTGGTGGGCAAGCATGTCCTCCCACTCAGCGGCCAGCTTGATTTTGGCATCCTCCCGTTGCAGGCTTTCGATGGTTGGAACAGGGATGCCCTTGAACGCGCATTTTTCCTGCAACGTTTTCAGAACGACATTCCGATCCGGCCGGATATCATCGTGCCGGTACAGATGCACGACGTCATACAGATCGCGAGGGCGCTCACGTTCAGCCAAGGCCCTCATCTTCTCCGCAAACACCTCCTCGAAACAGTAGCTCAAGACATAGATGCCGTCGTCCGGACAATCGTTGTACGGATGATGCACCGCCCTTTTCTGCGGCGGCAAAACGAGCTTTTCCTTGCTGGTAAGGTCGAACTTGATGCGCGCCAGATTGCGCTTTTGCATGAGTGGGCCAATGTAATAGACGCGTCCCTCGACGTACCGGCCACCTTCGAGTACTGACAACTTGAACCGAATTTTCTCCCCAGGGATCTCAATGCCGCTTTGCTCATATATCCATTCCGCCATCTGCCGGAAGGCCTGCAGCAGGTACCCCTCATCGAGTTGGGCCTGCTCGGTCACTGTGAAATCCAAATCCTCGGAAAACCGATATGTCTCGAAGTAGCATTTCTTCAAGCATGTCCCGCCCTTGAAGACCCAGTTTTCCGCAAGTTCGGGATTTGCGGCAATGCCAGCCAGCAGCCAGCCGAGGACGTAATCTTTTTCAACGACATGCAGATCCAGCGAAAGCTCGCGCGCCAGATCGGTGATTTCCAGCTTGTCGATCATTTCACACCTGTTTTCCAGTCACGAGGCACCCAGAGTCGCCACTTTGCCACCAAAGCCTCAGCAGGGAGTTTGGGATCGATCCGCGCATTGCCCATCGTCAAATGGTGATGGCATCGTTCGATGGCTTCGCCCTCTTGGGGTGCACCGGTTTCGAGCAAAAATCCAAGTCTTTTGAATACAGCACCGTTGCCCAGGCGATCGGCATATTCCAGTAACAGGTTGAGGTTCTTTGCATCAGAGGCGAGATAGTTCCTGAACATATCCTGGACGGAGCGAATACCGCCACCCAGTTGAGGATCAGAAAGCATGTCCAACATCGTTCTGCTGGGATCAGAAACCGAGACTTTCACTGCGCCACGCCAAACCGTCTTAAGGCCGAACATTTTTTCTGGGGCAACGGTGGAAATCCAAAAGGCAGCGCCTTTGAGCGTCGGCCTTCTGTTACGTGGGCGCATCGTGGCCAACACCACCGTTGTTCGAAAAATCTGTTCCGTCAGATCCCAGTGCTCAGCAGCACTCCACCCGCCGATGTAGCACGGCGAATAGAGGCTTACAGCGACCAACCAGGGATCGTCGAGCGGCAAGTCAGATCGTTCTGCCTCTAACGGGACGGGCACATAGAGTCCTCTGGCTACCCGTGACAACCAGCCTTTCTTACACCACCGCGCCAACAACTTTGATGCATCAGACTGCTCGAGCCCCGTGATCCGCGCAGCTTGGCTGTTGGTGATCGTGCCCTTGGTACCCCGCATGACGGCGGACAGACGCTCACGGTCGAGCTTGCCCAAGCCAGAATTTAAAACGATCATCATATTCAGTGCGTCATAGTTCTCACAATAGACGAATTTTAGCGCTTATCATGTACTTTAAAACGAACCAAAAGAGCATATATTCATTTTTTATGCGAACAAATACGCCTTCAGTATACTCTCAACGCTTGACTTACATCGCAAACAGCGCCTTCATCGGAGCATGCAAACACACGACTCCGATCCCTCCAAGCCCACCCCGCAGACCACAAGTGGGTAACGCTAGCCAGTTGGCCTCACAGGCCAATCCGATGCACCGACCGGCAGGCCGAGGTCTTCCGGGCACTCTGGTCGTTCAAAGGGGTGGAGATGCACCGGGACCGAGTCATGCAGCGGGCAAACCAAGAGGGCAGGAAGCCAATTGACCCCTTCAAGGTCAAGGATCGCGATAAGGGGAAGCCTGAGCATGAAGGTCCGCTGCACGCCTACCGAGAACTCGT
>JBBINL010000087.1:0-11357 GCA_037443905.1 Burkholderiales bacterium
AAAATCAAGGAAACTCTGGTCGGTGGTCGCATTGGCAACATGCCTCCCATGGCTGCGGCTGTGGGCGGTGCGGATGATGTCAAAAATGTGGCCCAATACGTTCTCAGCTTGTCCGGCAGCCCGCACGACTCAGCACGCGCCGCTTTGGGCAAAGAGAAATTTGGTGTTTGTGCTGCCTGCCACGGACCAGATGGCAAGGGCATGCAAGCCGTTGGCTCGGCCAATCTGACCGATAACATCTGGTTGCATGGTTTTGGTGAGAAAGCCATCGTTGAAATGGTCAATAACGGCAAAGTGAATGTCATGCCGGCGCAGTCGATTGCCAATGGCGGCAAGTTGACTGACGAGCAGATTCATGTGCTGACTGCTTACATTTGGGGCAAGTCGAACAAGTAAGTCCAAGACTCACAAGTCCAAGACTTGATCTCCTGTTTGGGAGATCAAGTCTTTTTCTTTGTTGCTTGCACTGCAGAAACCTGTGAATGAGTCACAAATTTTCCAATTGCGCAGATTGGACACTTCAGGATTGACCCTGCCATGCAGGCAACCGCATTTTTTTTCAAAAAATGAGATGGATTAATGAAAAATGCTTTGAAAAATTCAAATGACCCCTGGTGGAGGCACGGCTTTGTCTGGATGATCATTTCGGGGCCTGCCATTGTGGTGGTGGCAGGTTTCATCACGCTTTACCTGGCAATGAGTCGACCGAATGAAATTGTGGATGAGAATACTTTTCAACCGGGCAGACAATCCGACCAATCCATCGAATCGCGCCGAAAGGAAAGTGGGCAGGCCCCCGCCATGATGGGGCGCAACCATGCCACCACAGGAATCGTGCCTGCAGCCAAGTGAAGGCTGCTACTTCGGGTTGACGATTTCCTGAAGTGCCTTTGTGTTGACAATTCGAACATGGCGTTGCTTGACCTCGACGATCCCTTCCTCGACAAATCTTGAAAATGTGCGGCTGATGGTCTCCAGCTTGAGACCCAAAAAACTGCCAATTTCTTCCCGGGTCATGCGCAGGATCAGCTCGGATTGCGAAAAACCCCGGGCGTGCAGGCGATGTGCCAGATTCAACAGGAATGCCGCCAGACGCTCTTCGGCGCGCATACTGCCAAGCAGCAACATGACACCATTTTCCCGGACGATTTCACGACTCATGATTTTGTGAACATGATGTTGCAAGGCATTCACTTCACGCGACAGGTCTTCGATAAGTGCAAACGGCATCACGCATATTTCAGCGTCTTCCAGCGCCACGGCATCGCAGGTGTGCTCGTCATTCACAATGCCATCCAGACCGATCACTTCCCCAGCCATCTGAAAGCCGGTCACTTGATCCCTGCCGTCTTCTGAAGTGATACAGGTTTTGAAAAAACCGGTCCTGATGGCATACAAATTGCTGAATCGATCACCATTGTGATAAAGCGTTTCACCCCGTTTGATTTTTTTTCGCGTACCAATGATCGAATCGATGCGTTCTAGGTCGCCTTCGCTTAAGCTGATCGGCATGCATAATTCACGCATGTTGCAATTTGAACAGGCGATTTTGATGGTCTGATGATTCATTAGACTGATTTTGACACTCTTTGAAGTTGATATCTGACTTACGTCAATTTTAAGCAAATCCGATGAGGGATCGATTTATCAAATTTTGTTGATCAACATCAAGAATAGTGAGTTGTTTTCACGGCATATTCGACAAAATTTCATAGGAACGAGAATGATTGAGAGTGTTGCTGAGCCAATTTCCGAGAGTCTGATCCGGCAATATGATGTGTCTGGACCGCGTTACACGTCTTATCCCACGGCAGACCGTTTTGTAGAAGCGTTTACCGCTCAGGATTACATACAGGCGCTGGAACAGCGTCGTTCTGGCGCGTCTGCACTGGCATTGCCGCTTTCCCTGTATGTGCATATTCCGTTCTGTGAGTCACTGTGCTATTACTGTGCCTGCAACAAGATCATCACCAAACATCACGATCGGGCGACGGCCTACCTCGATTACCTCACCCGCGAAGTCGATCTGCATATCCGGCACATGGGCGCCGGTCAAACCGTTTCCCAATTGCATTTTGGGGGCGGCTCACCGACCTTTCTGAGCGATGACGAGTTGCGTCAGGTGATGCACATGTTGCGACGCAATTTCAACCTCGCCCCCAACGGTGAATATTCCATTGAGATTGATCCGCGCACCATTGACAACAAACGGCTGGATGCTCTTGCCGAAATGGGCTTCAATCGCCTGAGCTTTGGGGTGCAGGATTTTGAACCGGCCGTGCAGAAAGCGGTTCACCGCATTCAGCCCGCCGAGCAGGTGTTCGATCTGGTTCATGCAGCACGCGAGCGCGGTTTCGAGTCGATCAATGTCGATCTGATTTACGGTTTGCCAGAACAGACACCCGAATCTGTCGATCGCACCATGGCGCTCATTTCAGAACTCAAGCCCGACCGCATCGCGCTGTACGCTTACGCGCACTTGCCCGAGCGCTTCAAGCCGCAGCGCCGGATATCGTCAACCGAGATTCCGACAGCAGCTTCAAAGGTGACCATGTTGTCGCGTTCGATGGCAAAGCTGATGGCCGCGGGCTATGTTTACATCGGCATGGACCATTTTGCCTTGCCGGAAGATTCCTTGGCGGTTGCCAAGCGTCAGGGCCGATTGCATCGCAATTTCCAGGGCTATAGCACGCAACCTGATTGCGACATGATTGGTCTGGGCGTCTCGTCGATCGGCAAGGTCGGTCCCACTTACAGCCAGAATGCGAAGACGCTGGAAGAGTATTACGATTTTATTGACCAGGGACTTTTCCCGATCGTCAAAGGCTTGGCGTTGTCGAAAGATGATTTGCTGCGCCGAAGTGTGATCATGGCATTGATGTGTCAGGGAAGATTGACGTTCGAATCGATCGAGTTGGCATATCTCATCAATTTCAAGGAATATTTCGCCAAGGAAATGGACATATTGAAAGGTCAGGTCGAGCAAGGCCTGGTCGAACTTGTCGACAGCGGCATCCAGGTCACTCCAAAAGGATGGTTCTTCGTGCGTGCTGTGGCCATGGTTTTTGATCGTTATCTGCAAACTGACCGTACCCGCGCCAAGTTTTCAAAGATCCTCTAGATTCGGAGGATGCAAACAACTCTAGCAACGACTGCATTGTTCATGGGCCTGGTTGGTGGCCCGCATTGCATCGCCATGTGTGGCGCAGCTTGTGCCGGCATTGGCCGTGCGGCTGGTGTCCGTGGGACTTCGGCCATGTGGACATTCCAGCTGGGCCGGGTGCTTGGCTATTCAAGTCTTGGCGCGCTCGCTGCCGCGTCCATGCAGGGCCTGGGTTGGTTGACCGTGCAGTCAAGCGCCCTGCGACCCGTTTGGTCGATGTTTCATGTGGCCATGGTCGTCCTGGGTTTGCTGCTGATGTGGAAAGCCCGGCAACCCATCTGGCTGGATCAGGCGGGTAAAAAAATATGGTTGAGCGTCAAGGGGCTCGTTTCCAGCAAAGGATCAAGTGCCCCCTTGCTGATCGGTGCGGTCTGGACCTTTCTGCCCTGCGGATTGCTGTATTCTGCGCTGCTGGTGGCCGCGCTGGCGGGCGGCGCGCTGGAGGGGGCCTTGGTGATGGCCTTGTTTGCCATCGGCACCAGTGTCTCGATGATGCTCGGACCCTGGTTATGGTTGCGCTTGCGCGGTAACCGCAATGGTGACTGGGGTGTTCGGCTGGCTGGACTGGCTTTGGCGTTGAGTTCAGGATGGGCGCTGTGGATGGCGTTGGCGCACGAGACTGCTCCCTGGTGCACGACGACTCCTTGATTCTCCCTTAAGACAGTCGGCCCAGCAGCAAAAATTCCATCAGTGCTTTTTGCACGTGCATGCGGTTTTCGGCTTCATCCCACACCACGCTTTGTGCGCCATCGATCACGTCGGCATCGACCTCTTCCCCCCGATGGGCGGGCAGGCAATGCATGAACAGGGCGTTGGGCTGCGCCTCGGCCATCATGTCCGTGCTGACCCGCCAGGCCGCAAAGGCTTGTTTGCGAATTTCGTTTTCGGCCTCATAACCCATGCTGGTCCAGACATCCGTGGTGACCAGGTCAGCACCCCGGCAGGCGTCCATGGGGTTGCTGTATGTTTGATAGTGCTTGGGATTGATCTTGCCTGTGATGGAAGCTATTTTTTCATTGACTTCATAGCCGTTCGGGGTGCTGACGTTGACCTTGAAGTCCAGCAGTTCGGCGGCCTGTAGCCAGGTGTTGGCCATGTTGTTGCCGTCGCCCACCCAGGCTACCGTCTTGCCCTTGATGGAACCGCGATGCTCGATAAAGGTGAAGATGTCGGCCAGAATCTGGCACGGATGAAACTCATTGGTCAGCCCGTTGATCACCGGCACGCGCGAATGCTTGGCAAAGCGCTCGATCTTGGACTGCTCAAAAGTGCGGATCATCACCAGGTCGGTCATGCGACTGATGACGCGCGCGCTGTCTTCGATCGGCTCGGCGCGGCCGAGCTGGCTGTCGCCGGTGGTCAGGTGCACCACGCTGCCACCCAGCTGGTACATGCCAGCCTCAAAACTGACGCGGGTACGGGTGGAGGCTTTCTCGAAGATCATCGCCAGCGTGCGGTCCACCAGCGGCTGGTGCTTTTCGTAGGCCTTGAATTTCTTTTTGATCAGCGAGGCCCGGTCGAACAGGTACGCGTACTGGCTGGCACTGAGGTCGGTGAATTGCAGGTAGTGTTGGAGAGTGGGCATGGTGTTCAACTGGTACATCAAAGAGTCATGGGGGAGGGCGGTCACTGCGCTTTTAGCAATTGCCGGACCAGCGGGCTCAGAATGCTGACCACTTCATCAGCCTCGGCCTCGGTCAAGATCAGTGGCGGCACCAGGCGGATCACGGTGTCGGCTGTGACGCTGATCAGCAGGCCGTGGTCAGCACATTGCTGCACCAGTGCGCCGCAGGGTTTGGCAAGGTCGACGCCAATCATCAGACCCTTGCCGCGAATCTCCCGCACCGCGCCGCTGGCCAGTTCGGTTGCCAGTGCTTGCGCCAGGCCACGGCTCAGATGCGATCCGACGCGGGCGGCGTTTTCCAGCAGGTGGTCTTCTTCCATGATGCGGATGGTTTCCACCCCGGCGCGCATTGCCAGCGGGTTGCCGCCAAAGGTGGTACCGTGGTTGCCTGGCTGGAAAATATTGGCCGCCTTGGGACCGGCCACCACGGCGCCCACGGGCACGCCGGAGCCCAGGCCCTTGGCCAGCGGCATTACGTCGGGAACCACGCCAGCCCACTGGTGGGCAAACCACTTGCCAGTGCGACCCATGCCACATTGCACTTCGTCCACCATCATCAGCCAGTCACGTTCGTCGCACAGGGCGCGCAACTCGCGCAGGTAGTCCAGGTTCATCGGGTTGACGCCCCCCTCACCCTGGATCGCTTCAAAAAACACGGCGACCACGTTCGGGTTGCCCTCCGTGGCCGCTTTCAGGTTTTCAATGTTATTGATCGGCACGCGGATGAAGCCCTCCACCAGCGGACCAAAACCGGCCTGGATCTTGGGATTGCCTGTCGCGCTCAAGGTGGCCAGTGAGCGACCATGAAAGGCCTTTTCATAAACCACGATCTCCGGACGCTCTATCCCTTTGTCGTGGCCGAACTTGCGCGCCAGCTTGATTGCTGCTTCATTGGCTTCGAGCCCGGTGGAGCAGAAAAACACGTTGCTCATGCCAGAAAGTTCCACCAGCTTTTTTGCCAGCACTTCCTGGTTGGGAACATGGTAATAGTTGCAGCTATGAATGATTTTGCTGATCTGGTCCTGCAGGGCGGGCACCAACCTGGCGTGGTTGTGTCCCAGCGTGTTGACAGCGATGCCACCCAGCGCATCCAGATAACATTTCCCGTTCATGTCCCAGACGCGACAACCCAGGCCGTGGCTGAGCGCGATTGGCAGTCGCCCGTAGGTGTTCATCACATGCGGGGAACTAGCTTCGAATCTTGGGCTGGCAACGGTCATGGTGAAAGGCTCTCCAGGGCGACGACAAACAAAGCGGCCCAACGCAAGTCGGGCCGTTGAAAAGTGATTTTAGACCGATCGAAAAAATGCTAAACGCCTGTCTGGCAAATGCTCCCTGCTTGAGCTGGATAAACCTTTTTAGTCGCTTAAGTCTTGTATAAGACATAAGATTCAATTAGAATCATGGTGCGCCGCAACATCCTGACAGCAAGATTTTCACAACCTCTATCCGATGGTTACACACACTTCAAAAAAAACCTACATTTTGGGAATCACGCACAGCGGTAAGGCATTTCGCCCCAGCGACTGGGCCGAGCGACTGGCCGGCGTCATGAGCCAATTTCGCCCGGGAGGCGCTCCGATTGGTCGCCACTTGTCTTATTCACCCTGGTGTATCCCGACCAGCGTCAACAATGTGCGCTGTGTTGTGGTTCACGAAGATTTACGCGCCCACAACATCATGGCCTGGGACTTCGTGATGGGCTTTGCCAAAGACAACGAGTTGCAAGTACACCATGGCACACCGCCCCATAATGCACATCAGCCCCATCACAGCCATTCCCATAAACACTGATCGAAATTGGCCTGAGACATGGCCTCAGCAGGGCCTGATGCAAAAAGCCGTCACGAGGACGGCTTTTTGCTTTTTGCTGACAGCGCACCCGTTACAAACGGCGAACCTTTGGTGAGGCTCGTGCGACTTGCCTGATTTTAGGCGGCGACTGCCATGGCTTTCACCTTGGCAGAAAGACGGCTCTTGTCACGAGCGGCCTTGTTTTTATGAAAAATGCCCTTGTCGGCAACGGTATCAACCACGGCCTGCATTTTGGCAAACAGTTCAGTGGCTTTGGCTTTGTCACCGACCTGAACCGCTTTTTCCACGTTTTTCACAACAGTGCGATATTTGGAACGCAGCGAAGTGTTGGCTGCGTTGATTTTGACGTCCTGACGGACGCGTTTACGGCCCGACGCCAGGCGCGGGTTCTTTTTCTTGGGTTTTCCAGATGCCATGCTATATATTCCTTGAGTCTGTGGATGTTGTCAGCAAACTTGAGATTCTAACAGGGTAGCGGGGTCCGGTTCGTAGGTTTACCGGTGACGCCCTTTCATGGCACGCTCCACCTCGCGTTTGCCTTCGCGGTCCTTGATGGTGTCTCGCTTGTCGTGTTCAGCCTTGCCTTTGGCGAGGGCTATTTCACACTTCACCTTGCCGTTTTTCCAGTGCAGGTTGATCGGCACCAGCGTGTAGCCTTTTTGTTCGACCTTGCCGATCAGACGTTTGATTTCTTCCTTGTGCATCAGCAGCTTTTTGGTTCTTTGCTTGTCCGGGCTGATATGGGTGGATGCTGTGCCCAGCGGGTTGATCTGCAACCCGATGATGAACAACTCACCATTGCGAATCACCACGTAGCCGTCTGTGAGTTGCACTTTTCCTGCGCGCAGAGACTTGACCTCCCAACCCTCAAGCACAATGCCGGCCTCAAACCTCTCCTCAAAGAAGTAATTGAACGCGGCCTTTTTGTTGTCGGCGATGCGTGAGGAAGTGTCTGGTTTCTTGGCCATGAGGTAAGTTTGAAGATTGAAATGACTTGCTCAGGCTTGACTAAAATCCTGTTCGAAAACGCATTTTATGAAAACCGTCAAGAAGTCCGTTTTAATCTGGTACAGCCCGGCCGAAATGTATCGGCTGGTGACCGATGTGGACCAATATCCGCAGTTTTTGCCGTGGTGCGACAAGGCACGCGTCGTCGCCCATGAAGAAAACGGCATGCTGGCAGAAATTGGCATTGCCTTCTCAGGCATCCGTCAGACTTTCACGACGCGCAATACACACATTGAAGACCGCCAGGTCATCATCAACCTGGTGAATGGTCCATTTTCAAAACTGGAAGGGGAGTGGAATTTTTTGCCTTTGGGCGATGCCTCCGAGCGCGCCTGCAAAGTAGAACTGGCACTCACTTACAGTTTCGAGAGCAGCATCGGGAAACTGGTGAGCCCGGTGTTCGACAAGATTGCGGCCAGCATGGTTGATGCCTTTGTCAAACGTGCCAAACAATCCTACGGTGAATGAAGCGCTGTTGAATTTGACCGTGGTGTACGCCCCCAGGGCGCGCGAAGTGCACGAAGTCAAGTTGTTGTTGAGCGCGCCGTGCACCGTATTGCAGGCTTTGCAGCAAAGCGGGCTGCTTTTGCGCTTCCCCGAAATCGACCATCATGACACGCTGGTCGGGGTATGGAACCGCAAGGCCAGACTTGGCCAGTTCTTGCGTGATCATGATCGGGTGGAAATTTACCGGCCCTTGCGCGTGGATCCCAAAGTGGCGCGCCGGGAGCGCTTTGCCAGCCAGGGCAGTCGGGGCGCGGGTTTGTTTGCCATAAAACGCTCGGGCGCCAAAGCTGGGTATTGACTCAAAGTTGGCCGCAGCATGAACGGCTGACTACTGGCAATCGCTGTCCATGATGGACTGCAGGCGTTTGGCTTCGGCCGCTCGGGCGGTGCTGTCCATCACGACCCGCTGACCCTGCTGGTTGATATACGTGAGACGCATACCGGAATCCAGCGTGGATTTGGCCTGTCTGGCGCGCTGGCAGTTGTCAGCTTTCATCTGGCTGATGCGCTCCTCCTCGGCCTTGCGCTGGATGGCTTGTTCCTGCGCTGCTTTGGCCATGCGTTCAGCCAGATCTTTTTCGACCCCGGCAGCCTTGGGGCTGCTGGCTGCCGCTTGCACTGGCGCAGCTCTTTTGTCTGCTGGTTCGCCACTGCCAAGGTTTCCAGTCAACTCCTGGCTGGTGACAGGAATTGTTTGCCCGGGGCGCTGGAAAATACTTTTTTCTGGAACGCTGATGGGTGGCGCGCGGTCACTGAATACCTGGCGCCCCTCCTTGTCAGTCCATGCCCACTGGGCCGTCGCATCAAAGCAGAGCAGACTGGCCAGAATCAAAAAGAGATGAAGGGTTTGGGTCATGGCGGCTAGTTTATGCCGACTTGCCTCTCATGTGGCAGATACAATTGACAATTTGGAGCTTTGAACATGCGCCTGATCGGTAAAGCGCTCACCTTTGACGACGTGTTACTGGTGCCAGCCTACTCCCAAGTCCTGCCCAAGGACACCTCCCTTGCCACCCGTTTAACCCGCAATATTGCCCTCAACCTGCCACTGGTCTCCGCGGCCATGGACACGGTGACAGAATCCCGCATGGCGATTGCCATCGCCCAGGAGGGCGGCATCGGCATCGTCCACAAAAACATGACCGCGCAGCAGCAGGCGGCCAAGGTGGCCAAGGTCAAGCGTTATGAATCGGGTGTTTTGCGCGACCCCGTGGTGATCACGCCACAACACACGGTGCGCCAGGTCATGTCCTTGTCAGAACAACTCGGAGTGTCGGGCTTTCCCGTGATCGACGGTGGCAAGGTGGTGGGGCTTGTGACCGGGCGCGATTTGCGTTTTGAAACGCGCCTTGACCTGCCCGTCAGTCACATCATGACGCCACGAGAAAAGCTTGTCACAGTGCCCGAAGGCACCACCATCACACAGGCCAAGGTATTGCTGAACCAGCACAAGATCGAGCGCCTGCTGGTGGTCAACGATGCTTTTGAGCTCAAGGGTTTGATCACCGTCAAAGACATCACCAAGCAAACCAGTTTTCCGAATGCCGCCCGAGACGCCCAGGGCAAACTGCGTGTGGGTGCGGCCGTCGGCGTAGGCGAGGGCACCGAAGAACGCGTCGAGTTGTTGGCTCGCGCAGGGGTCGATGCCATTGTGGTCGACACCGCCCATGGCCACAGCAAGGGAGTGCTGGACCGGGTGCGCTGGGTCAAGCAGAATTTTCCGCAGATTGAAGTGATTGGCGGCAATATAGCCACCGGCGCAGCTGCGCTGGCTTTGGTCGAAGCGGGTGCCGACGCCGTCAAGGTCGGCATTGGCCCCGGCTCCATTTGCACCACACGCATCGTCGCGGGGGTGGGCGTGCCACAAATCACGGCGATCGACAGCGTGGCCGTTGCCCTCAAGGGTACTGGTGTGCCGCTGATTGCCGATGGCGGCATTCGCTTCAGTGGCGATATCTCCAAAGCCATTGCCGCCGGTGCCAGCACGGTGATGATGGGCGGCATGTTTGCCGGCACTGAAGAAGCGCCTGGAGAGGTGATTCTGTTCCAGGGCCGCAGCTACAAAAGCTACCGCGGCATGGGCAGCATCGGCGCGATGCAGCAGGGCAGTGCGGACCGCTACTTTCAGGAGTCGAGCACGGGCAATCCCAACGCCGACAAACTGGTGCCTGAAGGCATCGAAGGTCGTGTGCCCTACAAGGGCTCGATGATCGCCCTCATTTACCAAATGTCCGGTGGCTTGCGCGCCAGCATGGGCTATTGCGGCTGTGCCACCATCCCCGAGATGCAGGAAAAAGCCGAATTTGTGGAAATCACCACGGCGGGCATCCGCGAAAGCCATGTGCACGACGTTCAAATCACCAAAGAGGCACCAAATTACCGCGCCGAATAAGCGAATGCCCCGACCGACCATGCATCAGAAAATCCTCATCTTCGACTTTGGCTCGCAGGTCACGCAACTCATCGCGCGGCGCATTCGCGAAGCGCATGTGTTTTGCGAAGTACATCCCTGCGATGTGAGCGACGACTGGGTGCGCGCCTATGCCCGCGATGGCATGCTGCGCGGCATCATTCTCTCGGGCAGTCATGCCAGCGTTTATGAAGACAGCACCGACAAGGCGCCGCAAGCGGTTTTCGAGCTGGGCGTGCCGGTTTTGGGGATTTGCTACGGCATGCAGACCATGGCTCACCAGCTCGGTGGTGTTGTCACCAGTGGCCACCAGCGCGAGTTTGGTCACGCCAATGTGCGCGCCCACGGTCACACCGCCTTGCTCGAAGGCATTCAGGACTTCGCCACGCCGCAAGGCCACGGCATGTTGCAGGTCTGGATGAGCCACGGCGACAAGGTCACCGAGTTGCCGCCTGGCTTCAAGCTGATGGCCAGCACCGACAGTTGCCCGATTGCCGGCATGGCGGATGAATCGCGCCGTTTCTACGGCGTCCAATTTCACCCGGAAGTGACGCACACCAGGCGCGGTGCCGCCATTCTGGAGCGTTTTGTACTCGACATCTGTGGCGCCCGCGCCGACTGGATCATGGGTGACTATGTCAGCGAGGCCATCGAAGCCATTCGCGCCCAGGTCGGTGACGAGGAAGTCATTTTGGGGCTCTCCGGTGGTGTCGACTCGTCAGTCGCGGCAGCTCTGATCCACCGCGCCATTGGCGACCAGTTGACCTGCGTCTTCGTCGACCATGGTCTGTTGCGCCTGAACGAAGGCGACATGGTGATGGACATGTTTG
>JBBINL010000088.1:0-11337 GCA_037443905.1 Burkholderiales bacterium
GGGGCCTTCGTTTTGAATGACGGCGCCCAATGCGTCCATCCACTCACGGGTTTCCTGGGTATCTGCATCAGCAACGGGTGCAGTTGCTCGGCTCTCGGGTATAACTGACATGCTTTGTCTCCTTCTGTGTTCAGTTGCGCAATAGTAGTGGAGTTTGCCATTTTGGGAACGGATTAAATTTTAACGGGTTGAATTCAAAATTTCAAATAGTGCTTGCTATTTTTATATTATGAGATAACGTAAAGAGTGGCGCGCCTACACTTCGACCATGCCTTTGTCCAGAAGATCTTTGTTGCCCAATGCAGTTCAAGCCGGGCCAATGCAGCGCCTGAAAGCCTGGTGGTCACGCCTGACACCGCAGCGCCAGGACCGGTTTGCCATGCTTGCACCGCTGGCGGCCGTGGTGCTTTTTCTGGTAGCGATCCTGTCCGCTTTTGCCTACCTGCGCCTCGAGGAAATTTCGCGCGAGCGCGAGGCCATCAACCGCGATGTGGAGTACACCCAGCAGCGCCTGCGTCTGCGCCTGCTGGAGCAACAGGAGCAACTCGGACGGTTGGCGCGCGAGGTGGCCAGCCGAGAAATCAGTCACAAGGATTTCATGGCACGCGCCGAGGCGCTGGTCAATCTCTACCCTGAGCTGCAAGCGCTGCGCTGGCTGGATGAACGTCGCCGGGTGCGGGTGGACTACCACACCGCGTCCTACGTGTCAGCGCCGCCACAGACCGCCAAAGCCGCAGATGCCAGCGCATCAACGGTTGACAACTTTGCCCTGGCCCGCGACTTGCTCGTTCCGATCTATTCGAAACCAGTGGCCAATGATGAACTGGACAACTCGCTGGAGCTTTACCTGCCATTGATCGATAAAGCCAGCTTCAAGGGCACCCTGCTGGCACTTTACTCGGTGGATGCCATGTTCCTCTATGGCATCCCCAACGAAATCAACGCCAAATACGCCATCTCGCTGCACGATGCGCAAGGCAAGTTGCTGGCCGGCACGACCGTGACCGAAAGCCAGCTTCAGCGTCATGTCTTTCCCTGGGCCAGCCCGATCAACGCCTACGAAATGCCGGTGTCACCCATCGGCAATGGTCTGACCCTGCGCGGCCAGGCCTACCGGACCTCACTGGGCGTGATTGGCAGTGCCCTGTTCTGGCTGGTGATGGTGCTCAGTGCCATCACCGCATGGCTGCTGCTCGCCAACTGGAGCCACACCCGCCGCCGCATCCAGGCGCAGGATGCCCTGGTGCAGGAAACCGCTTTTCGGCGTGCCATGGAAAACTCCATGCTCACCGGCATGCGTGCGCTGGACCTGCAGGGGCGCATCACTTATGTGAATCCCGCTTTTTGCCAGATGACGGGCTGGAGCGAAGAAGACCTGGTGGGAAAAACGGCTCCATTTCCTTATTGGCCTGAAGAAGATGTCGAGCTGAACAAGCAAAGACTGGGAGAAGAACTGGCGGGCCTGATCTTGCCCAGCGGCATCCAGTTTCGGGTCAAACGCAAAAATGGCACCATCTTCGATGCCCGGCTCTATGTGTCGCCGCTGATCGACGCCTTTGGCATGCAAACCGGGTGGATGACGTCCATGACCGACATCACCGAGCCGAACCGCGCGCGCGAGCAACTGGCTGCCTCCTACGAGCGCTTTACCACCGTGCTTGAAGCGCTGGATGCGTCGGTGTCGGTCGCGCCGTTGGGCAGCGAGGAGCTGCTGTTCGCCAACAAGCTCTACCGGCAATGGTTCGGCACGCAAGTGCAGGGCCACATGCAACTGGTGGCCGAGGCAGGTATGCCGCCGCCCATCAGCAGCGATGAAACGCTCGATACTGTCGACGCCTTTGCCGGTTTGCCCACTGACCAGGTGGCCGAAAAGGAGGCCGAGAGCGCTGAAATTTACCTGGGCAATCTGGGGCTTTGGCTGGAAGTGCGCAGCCGTTACCTGAGTTGGGTCGACGGCCGGCTGGCGCAAATGGTGATTGCCACAGACATCACTGCCCGGCGCAATGCCGAGGAACAATCGCAGGTGCAAGCCGAGCGCGCGCAAACGGCCAGCCGCTTGATCACCATGGGCGAAATGGCTTCCAGTGTGGCCCACGAGCTCAACCAGCCGCTGACCGCCATCAACAACTATTGCCATGGCATGGTGTCGCGCATCAAAAGCAGGCAAATCGAACAGCGGGAATTGCTCGAAGCGCTGGAAAAAACAGCCAAGCAGGCCCACCGCGCGGGCCAGATCATCCATCGCATCCGCGCCTTTGTGAAGCGCAGCGAGCCCAACCGCAGCCTCACGAGTGTGCACACCATGGTCTCCGAGGCGGTGGAACTGGCTGAAATTGAATTTCGCCGACGCAATGTCAAACTCAACCAGTACCTGGTCCCCAACCTGCCCGCCGTTTTGGTGGATCCGATCCTGATCGAACAGGTGCTGCTCAACCTGTTGAAAAATGCGGCCGAATCGGTCGATGCGGCGCAACGACCGACGGCCCAACGCATTGTCAAACTCAGGGTGGCACAGACCTATGTCAGTGACAAGCCGGTGGTCGAGTTCGCGGTGATCGACTCGGGCGCTGGCATTGCCCCGGACGTGATGGCACATCTTTACGAGGCGTTTTATTCCACCAAGGCCGAGGGCATGGGCATTGGCCTGTCCCTGTGCCGCACCATTGTGGAATCGCACAGGGGAAGATTGAAAGCCGAGAACCTTTACAATGGGGAAGTCGTGACGGGCTGCTGCTTCACTTTCTGGATTCCGATAGCAGACTCCCAGTCGACAGCGCCCAAAACGCGCTCGGTCCAACCCACAGTGCAGATGCCATCATGAGTTTGATTCCCAAAAAAGGTACGGTTTACGTCATCGACGATGATGAGGCAGTGCGTGATTCGCTGCAGTGGATGCTCGAAGGGAAAGATTACCGGGTGCGTTGCTTTGATTCGGCCGAGTCGTTCCTGAACCGATTCGATGCACGCGAAGTGGCCTGCCTGATCGTCGACATCCGAATGGGCGGCATGACCGGCCTGGAGCTGCAAAACCAGCTCCTTGAAGCCCATTCGCCACTGCCACTGGCGTTCATCACCGGGCATGGCGACGTGCCGATGGCCGTTGACACCATGAAAAAAGGGGCGATGGACTTTATCCAGAAACCCTTTCACGAAGAACAACTGGTGCCGCTGGTGGAGCGCATGCTCGAGCAGGCCAAGGAATCCTTTGCCGAATTTCAGAATGCCCTCAATCGCGAAGCCCTGATGGGGCGTCTGACGCTGCGTGAATCGCAGGTGCTCGAGCGCATTGTGGCGGGTCGCCTGAATAAACAGATTGCCGACGATCTTGGCATCAGCATCAAGACGGTCGAGGCGCACCGCGCCAACATCATGGAAAAACTCAGCGCCAACACCGTCGCCGACTTGCTCAAAATTGCCCTGGGACCCAATGCTGCCAAGGTCTGAAAACCGTATCAAGCCTGACCAAGCCGCCCCGCCCGCCCCATTCGGACCAGCGGGCTTTTTTTATGGATGAAACCGACATGATGACCAACAACCCCGGCGCCCACATCATAGATGGCGTCGCACTCTCACAAAAACTGCGTGCCGACGTGACCGCGCGTGTTCAGGCCCTCAAGGCGCGTGACATCACACCCGGCCTGGCAGTGATTCTGGTGGGCGACAACCCGGCCAGCCAGGTCTACGTGCGCAACAAGGTCAAAGGTTGCCAGGATTGTGGCATTCATTCGGTCATGGAGAAATACGATGCTGACATGACCGAGGCTGAACTGCTGACGCGTATTGCGGCACTCAACGCCGACCCCGCCATTCATGGCATCCTGGTGCAGTTGCCGGTGCCCAAACACATTGATGCGACCAAGGTGATCGAGGCCATTTCACCGGCCAAGGACGTTGACGGCTTTCACGTGGCCAGTGCCGGCGCGCTGATGACCGGTCTGCCCGGTTTTTTACCCTGCACGCCCTATGGTTGCATGAAAATGCTCGAATCCATCGACTATGACCTGCGCGGCAAGCACGCGGTGGTGATCGGGCGCTCCAACATCGTCGGCAAACCCATGGCACTGATGCTGCTGCAAAAAAATGCCACCGTGACCATTTGCCACAGTGCCACACCCGACCTGAAGGCATTCACGCTGCAGGCCGATGTGATCGTGGCGGCGGTGGGCAAGCGCAACGTGCTCACGGCCGACATGGTCAAGCCCGGTGCCGTGGTGCTGGACGTGGGCATGAACCGCAACGAAGAGGGCAAGCTGTGTGGCGACGTCGACTTTGCCGGGGTGCGCCAGGTGGCGAGCTATATCACCCCGGTTCCCGGTGGGGTTGGCCCCATGACCATTACCATGCTGCTTGTCAACACCCTGGAAGCGGCTGAACGCGCCGCAAGAAACTAACGAACATCTTGGCTGGACAGACCGCATTGACACCAAGTGAACCGGCTCTGTCCCCAACTCATTCAATGTATGCAAAATCCCCTGCTCGCTTTTGACGGCCTTCCCCACTTTGACCAGATTGGTCCGGAGCACGTCGAACCCGCCATTGACCAGCTGTTGACCGAAGCCAACAAGGCGCTGGAAACCGTCGCAGCGCCGGAGTTCGAGCCAAGCTGGATGGGTATTTCCCGCGTGCTCGATGTGGCCACCGAGCGCCTGTCGCGCGCCTGGGGCACGGTGAGCCACCTCAACAGCGTGGCCGACACAACCGAGCTGCGCGCGGCCTACAACGCGGCGCTGCCCAGAGTCACCGAATTCTTCACCCGATTGGGGGCCGATGAGCGTCTTTATGCCAAATACCGCGCCATCGATCCCGATAACCTGAATGGCGAGCAGCGCCAGGCGCTCAAGAATGCGCTGCGCAACTTCGTGCTGGGCGGCGCCGACCTGCAAGGCGCCGACCGCGAGCGCTTTGCGGCCATAGCTGAAAGGCAAGCCTATCTGAGCCAGAAGTTCAGCGAAAATGCGCTCGATGCCACCGATGCCTTTGCCTACTACGCCACGGATGCCGAGGTCCATGGGCTGCCAGACGACGTCAGGCAGGCCGCGCGCGACGCTGCCCAGGCCGACGCTCAGGAGGGCTTCAAGCTGACCCTGAAATTGCCGTGCTATCTGCCGGTGATGCAGTTTGCCAGCAGCAGCGCGCTGCGCCAGACACTCTACCGCGCCTATGTGACCCGGGCCTCGGACCAGGCCGGCACCGACCTCAGCCAGTTCGACAACAGCGACATCATCAGCGAGCTGCTGGCGCTGCGCCTGGAAGAAGCCAAACTGCTGGGCTACCCCGATTTCGGCACGCTGTCGGTGGTGCCCAAAATGGCCGATTCGCCGCAACAGGTGGTTGATTTTTTGCGTGACCTGGCCCAACGCGCCCGTCCTTTTGCCGAGCAGGATCTGGCCGACCTGCGCGACTTTGCCCGCGAACATCTGGCTCTTGCCGACCCGCAAGCCTGGGATTGGCCATTCATCAGCGAAAAGCTCAAGGAGGCGCGCTATGCCTTCAACGAACAGGAGGTCAAACAGTACTTTCCCCTGCCCCGCGTGCTGGCCGGCCTGTTCAACATTGTGCAAACCCTGTTTGAAGTGTCGATCCGAGAGGATCACGCGCCGGTCTGGCATGAGTCGGTGCGCTTTTTCCGCATCGAGCGCGCTCAGGCAGATGGCACGCAGGAGCTGGTGGGCCAGTTTTACCTCGACCCGCAGGCGCGCAAGGGCAAGCGCGGCGGCGCCTGGATGGACGACGTGCGCGCGCGCTGGCTGCGTCCCGACACACACCAGCTACAGACCCCGGTGGCACATCTGGTATGCAACTTTGCCAGCGGTGTCAACGGCAAACCGGCGCTGTTGACGCACGACGATGTCACCACGCTGTTCCATGAATTCGGCCACGGCCTGCACCACATGCTCACCCAGGTCAATGAGCGTGACGTGTCGGGCATCAGCGGTGTCGAATGGGACGCGGTGGAACTGCCCAGCCAGTTCATGGAAAACTTCTGCTGGGAATGGGACGTCATCAGGAACATGAGCGCCCATGTCGACACCGACGCGCCGCTACCGCGCGCCCTGTTCGACAAGATGCTGGCCGCCAGGAATTTCCAGAGCGGCATGCAGACATTGCGACAGATCGAGTTTTCTCTGTTCGACATGCTGCTGCACACCTCGCATGACCCGGCCCATGACATCATGCCGCTGCTGCAGCAGGTGCGCCAGGAAGTGGCCGTGCTGATGCCGCCCGTCTGGGCGCGTACCGCGCACACCTTCAGCCACATTTTTGCCGGCGGTTATGCCGCTGGCTACTACAGTTACAAATGGGCTGAAGTGCTGAGCAGCGACGCCTATGCGGCGTTCGAGGAAACCATGGGCTCGGACGGAATGCCCAATGTGCAAACCGGGCAGAAATACCGCAAGGCGATCCTGGAGGCAGGCGGCAGCCGCCCGGCTATCGAGTCGTTCAAGGCGTTTCGTGGCCGCGAGCCGACGCTGGACGCGCTGCTGCGTCACCAGGGGATGGTGCCAGCGTATTGAGGAGTCAACACGATGCAAACCTGCTTTTTTGTGTTTCAATCTGCCGCTGTCACCACGCACACCCTGCCGCGCCGGCTGTTGGCACTGACCTGTGCTTGCCTCGTGTCAGGGCCAGGCTACCTGCAGGCGCAGTCGCTTTACCGCATCGTCGGCCCTGACGGGCAGGTGACGTTTACTGACAAGCCACCAGCAACTTCTGAAGCCGCTGCCAGCAAAGTGACACCGCTGGACAACACCGTGCCAGTTGCCGCCCCCAATGGCCCCCCGCTGCCCTATGAATTGCGCCAGGTGGTGGCCAGGTACCCGGTCACACTTTACAGCAGCAGCCAGTGCGCGCCGTGTGACAGCGGGCGCAAGCTGCTCGCGGCCCGAGGCGTGCCGTTTTCAGAAAAAACCGTCAGTACCGCGCAGGATGCCGAGGCTTTGCAGAAATTGAGTGGCAGCAACGGGGTGCCCTTCCTGACCATCGGCGCGCAGCATGTAGCAGGCTTTTCGGCCTCGGAGTGGACCCAATACCTGAACGCGGCGGGCTACCCCGAGAGCAGCAAACTGCCAACCAACTATCGCGCCGCACCCGCCACGCCCATGGTGGCACCCGAAAAGCCGGCCGCACCAGCGCCTGACACCGCAGCACCCGTAGCACCGCCGCTATTGCCGGCCATCACTGCGCCAGCCGTCAGCCCCGACAACCCGGCCGGCATCCGGTTTTGATCAGACCGGAAGCGCGATCTGATGATCGACGCTGAACTGGTAGTCCTTGAAAATATGTTCGGCACTGAGCAATTGATAGGTGCCATCGGCATTGCGCCTTGAGGTGTCTTTCAGACGATAGGTGTAATGGCCACAGGTCCAGCACTTGAAATTTCGCATGTGGGTGCACAGACAGGTTTTATCCATCACGGCGATGTTTTTGCCATCCGGATGCAAAGCCAGTTCGCGGTTATAGGCAGTGATGTAAGCGCAATTGCCATTGCCGTCCAGCAAATAGCCATAAGACTCGCAACCCGGGCGGATGCCCGCGCCGATCGCCGGTGAGCTCTTGAGCATGCGCATCGGATACCCCGTGGGCGAGATGGTATTGACCTCGATGTCGTCCTCGTTGGCCAGAAAGTACTGTTGCTTGACATCTTCGGGCAGACCGCATTCGTTGGACACGGTAAAACGGGTCGCCACCTGCACCGCCGCCGAACCCATCTCCAGGTACTGCACGGCGTCGCTGCCGGTAAAAATGCCGCCAGCGGCGATCACCGGAATATCGAGCTGCTCGTCCCGCACATACTTGATGACTTCGGCCATGATGGTGGCCAGGTCGTACTGTTCCCAGTCCATGCCAAAGCCAAGATGGCCGCCGGCCAGCGGGCCTTCGACAATGACAAAATCAGGCAAACGGTTCAGCCGGGCGTTCTTGCGCAGAAACAGTTGCAAGGCGCGCACGCTGGAGACGATGATGCCCAGCTTGACATCACGAAAGCGGGGGTGATCGGCAATCAGCGCAAACGAACCCAGGTGCAGCCCCGCGCTCAGGGTGATGCCGTCAATACCGGCATCCATGGCTGAGGCCATGCGCACCTGCAGGGTTTCACGCGGGCCGTTCATGGTGAGCTTTTCCATGCAGTTGACAAAAATCAGGCCGTCACCCTTTTTGGCTTCCATGGTGGCGCCCACATGGCGACGCGTGGCATCCGCCAGCACATCCAGGTCGAACTTGACACTGGACTTGTCTGAATTATCGATGTTGTACTTGTACTGGCGTGTCTTGTCCTTGACGAAGCTGGTGTCAAAGCGCCGGTCGGACACGTCGTTGACCATGGCATCCGAAATATGGCCGATACCACCCAGACGGGCGGTCTCTAGCGCCAGTTCAGCCGTCGAGATGTCCACCCCCATGCCACCAACCATGATCGGCACATATTCTTTTTGACCGAACTTCAGACGAAAATCATCAACACGTTTCATGAAAATCCTTGAGCGAATGCATCGCTACGAGAGGCTCCACCAAACCAGTCCTCATGGGCTGTCCGACGGCAATAATGGCAGGATGAAATGATCCTGCTGGCGCACAATTCTAACCACCCTGCCCTTTGCAAAAGCGCCTGGCCGGTTTGCCCCTGATGGCTTCAAGTGCTTGACAATACGTGCCCATCCAGTTGCCTTGATCACAAGCGATCCACTGCAATCACGCCCTGACAATCATCCACTTTCATCATTCAGACACGATGGCCACCTCACCCAGGAAACCGCAAGCACTCAAGGGCGTGCGCATTCTCAGCCTGAGCCTCAACCTGCCCGGCCCGGCCGCATTGGTGCGGCTCAAGGCCATGGGGGCCAGCTGCGTCAAGCTCGAACCGCCGGCACCGGCGAACGCGGCGCCAGGCAGCACGGGCGACCCGATGCGTGCTTACAGCCCAAAGGCTTATGCGGCCTTGCACGCGGGTATTCGCTGCCGCGAAGCTGATCTCAAGCAGGAAGCCGGTCGACAAGTGCTGGATCGCGAATTGGCCAGGGCCGACGTGCTGCTCACCTCGTTTCGTCCCGGCGCCTTGAAAAAACTGGGGCTGGACTGGCGCAGCCTGCACCCACGTTATCCGGCTTTGTCGATGGTGGCCATCGTCGGCGCACCTGGCCAACGCGCCGAAGCGCCCGGCCACGACCTCACCTACATGGCGGAAAACGACCTTGTGACAGGGCTCGATTTGCCTGCCACGCTGTACGCCGACATGACTGGCGCACTGATGGCCGTTGAGGCAGTCTTGCAGGCGGTGCCGCTGCAAAGGCAGACCAGCCAGGGTCGCTATTTTGAAGTGGCCCTTTCTGCAGCTGCAGCCCATCTGGCCCTGCCGCGCCGCTGGGGTCTGACGCTGCCGGGCACGGCCATTGGCGGTGGCCATGCGGGTTACCAGATTTACCCGTGCCAGGATGGCCGGGTGGCGATGGCGGCGCTGGAGCCGCACTTTGCCAGGTCATTGTGCCTGGCTGCGGGGCTGACCTGGACGAACCCGGCCATGATGATGATGGCAAGCACGCGCCAGGCCATCGCCCAGTTTATCGCCGCCCAGAGCTGCAAGGCTCTGGAAAAACTTGCCGTGTCGCACGACATCCCGCTGCACACCCTACCTGATCAATAAAAGCACCACCGCGCGCGCTTCCATCGCCTGGCCCAATCCAGCCGGACCCATTTTTTCGGCGGTCTTGGCTTTCACGTTGACCTGATCCACTTCAACGCCCAGCGCCTGCGCCACACTGGCACGAATGGCGGGCATGGACGGCATCAGTCTGGGCGCCTGGGCGACGATGGTGCAGTCCACGTTGCCAATCTCGAAACCTTTGGCACGCACGCGCCGCGCCGACTCAGCCAGCAGCACACGTGAATCTGCGCCCATGAAGCGCGCATCGGTGTCCGGAAAATGCGTGCCAATGTCGCCCAGCGCAGCCGCGCCCAGCAGCGCGTCGGTGATGGCATGCAACAGCGCATCGGCATCCGAATGGCCTTGCAGCCCAAGATGAAACGGCACCTCCACACCACCGAGCACCAGTTTGCGCCCGGGCACCAGCGCATGAATGTCCCAGCCTTCGCCAATTCTGAAATTCATGTCCTTGCCCTATTTAGACGGCCGCAGCCTGGCGGCTTTGCAGCAAGGCCTGCGCCAGGGCAAAGTCTTCCGGATAAGTCACCTTGAGATTCTGCGCACTGCCTGGCACCAGTTTGGGCGACAGGCCCATGGCCTCGATCGCGCTCGACTCATCGGTCACCGCATCACCCGCCAGTTCCAGCGCCTCGATCAGGCTGCCAATGCGAAACATCTGCGGCGTTTGGGCCAGCCATTTGTCGGCGCGCTCCAGGGTGGCAGTGACCCTGCCCGCCTGTGCCACCTTGAGCGTGTCAGGCAGTGGCAGGGCCAACAGGCCGCCGACCTCGTCGTTCAGGCATGCGTCCAGCAAGGCATTGATCTGAGCGGGCGTGATCAGGCAGCGCGCCGCATCATGCACCAGCACCCAGTCATGCGCCACAGCGCCTTCATCAAGCAAGGCATTCAGGCCATTGAAGACGCTGCCAGCCCGGGTTGCACCGCCACAAAACGCAATCAGGAATGATTCGGTCGATGCCTGGGAGGCCTGAAAAAAAGTGTCTTCCGGCGACACCACCAGCAAGGTTTGATCCACGCGCGCGACTTCTGCAAAAACGTCCAGCGTGTGCCGCACCATCGGTTTGCCAGCGAGCATCTGGTACTGCTTGGGGCCGGCGGCCCCGGCGCGCGAACCTGTTCCAGCGCAGGGAATCAATGCCCAGCAACGGGGTGTGGCGATGGGGGTCAGGGCAATGTCGTTGAATTCGGTCATGGTGCGGCCAGCATTCTAGAATCTCCACAACACACCCTGGCAGGCTTTGCGCAGGGTTTTGGCGTTTTTGTCACGCCCCATTCACATCAGGTCACCTGCCCGCTTTTCATGGATTTACCCAAACTCAGTCCCGGCAAACGTTACACACTGCCGCGCCCGGTCGGCTCTGCCGACGCCCTGCTGCTGGCGCAACTGGCGCAGCGCGACAAGGCGGCCCACAAGGTCACGGCCATCGTTACGGCAGATGCCCTGGATGCCCAGCGCCTGATCGAAGAGATGGCGTTTTTTGCGCCAGACTTGCGCTGTGTGCTGTTTCCGGATTGGGAAACCCTGCCCTATGACACCTTTTCACCGCACCAGGACCTGATCAGCGAACGCCTGGCCACGCTCTGGCGCATCAACCAGCGCGACAAGGAACATGGCGCCGATGTGGTCGTGGTGCCGGCCACCACTGCCCTGTACCGACTGGCGCCACCGAGCTTTC
>JBBINL010000089.1:0-11241 GCA_037443905.1 Burkholderiales bacterium
AGGTGGTGGTGCGCTTCTGGATCATCACCATGTTGTTGTGTCTGGTCGGCTTGTCCACCCTGAAGCTGCGCTAACACCATGAGCTCGCTGCAAAACCACCATGTGCTGATTCTGGGCCTGGGCGCGTCCGGACTCGCGATGGCGCGCTGGTGCGCACGCGCTGGCGCCGGGGTGACGGTGGCCGACACGCGAGCGTCACCGCCGCAACTGGCGCCGCTGCAGCGCGACCTGCCCGGCGCACGGTTTGTCAGCGGTGCGTTTGGCGCTGACCTGCTGCAGCATGGCATCACGGCCGTGTTCAAAAGCCCGGGGCTGAGCCCGGCTGACACCGCGGTGGTGACCGATGCCGCCAAAGCCCGAGCCGTTCCGGTTGGCGGTGAGCTGACGCTGTTTGCGCAAGCACTCGCCGGGCTCGGGCAAAGCCTCGGCTATGCCCCCAAGGTGCTGGCCATCACCGGCACCAACGGCAAAACCACCGTGACCTCGCTTACCGGGCAACTGGTCGGGCGTGCCGGCAAAAGCGTGGCCGTGGCGGGCAACATCGGCCCGACGCTGCTCGATACGCTGATGGCGCGACTCGATGCCGAGACACTGCCCGAGGTCTGGGTGCTGGAGCTGTCGAGTTTCCAGCTCGATGGCGAACACCGCTTTGAGCCGACCGCCGGTGCGGTGCTCAACATCAGCCAGGACCATCTGGACTGGCATGGCTCGATGGCCGCGTATGTGCAGGCCAAAACGGCCGTATTCGGCACGCACGGCCTGATGATCCTGAACCGCGATGACGCGCAGGTCATGGCCATGCTGCCTGTGCCTGTGCGCGTCAGATTGCAAAAACAGCAGCAGCGCGACTTTGTGACCTTTGGCGGCGACCTGCCGCAGCGCCCGGGCGACTTCGGCATCGAAACCGTCAACGGCATGCGCTGGCTGGTGCGCGCGCTGCAGGCTGATGAAAGCATCAGGCCGCGCAAGGGCGAGACGCCCGATGTGTGCATCCAGCGGCTGATGCCGGCCGATGCGCTGCGCATTCGCGGCCACCACAACGCCATCAATGCCTTGTCGGCCCTGGCGCTGGCCTGTGCCGCCGGCTGCGCGCTCGGCCCCATGCTGTATGGCCTGCGTGAATACCAGGGCGAGCCGCACCGGGTGCAGCCGGTGGGCATGGTCAATGAAGTGGAATATTTTGACGACAGCAAAGGCACCAACGTCGGCGCCACCGTGGCCGCGTTGCAAGGCCTGGGTGCCGAGCGCAAAGTGGTGGTGATTCTGGGCGGTGAAGGCAAGGGTCAGGACTTTGCTCCGCTGGCCGAGCCGGTGCGCCGCCATTGCACGGCCGTAGTGCTGATCGGGCGCGATGCGCCGCTGTTGCGCGCGGCGCTGGCCGATGCGGGTGTGCCACTGCTGGATGCCGCGTCGATGGCCGATGCCGTGGCCCTGGCCAGCGCGCAGGCCAGGGCCGGTGATGCGGTGCTGATGTCGCCGGCCTGCGCCAGTTTCGACATGTTCGACAACTACGAACACCGCGCCCGCGAGTTCGTGCAGGCGGTGCAGCAGCTGGCGCTGGACGCCGGAGTCATGCTGGAGGGCCAACCATGAACGCGCTGGCTGTCCGGCTGGAGGGTCTGCGCGGCTGGCTTGGTCGTGGCCGGACGTCATCGGGCGATGTCTTGCCGGTGCGTCTGGGCGGCTCGCGCCTGGCGTCCACCGGCACCACGCCTTCGCGTGTCCAGGGCTTTGATCAGCCGCTGGTCTGGGTCACGGTGGCGCTGTTGCTTTGGGGCCTGGTGATGGTGTATTCAGCCTCGATCGCCATGCCGGAAAACCCGCGTTTTGCCGGCTATACCCACACCTATTTTCTGGTGCGTCATGCCATGTGGCTGGCCATTGGCCTGGTGATGGCCCTGCTGGCCTACCAGGTGCCGATCTCTACCTGGGAAAAGTCGGCCCGGCCGCTGTTGTTGCTGTCGCTGCTGCTGCTGGCGCTGGTGCTGATTCCGCATGTGGGCAAGGTGGTGTATGGCGCGCGGCGCTGGATCAGCCTGGGGCCGTTGAGCTTTCAGCCGTCCGAGCTGGCCAAGTTCACCGTGCTGCTGTACGCGGCCGATTACATGGTGCGCAAGATGGAGGTCAAGGAGCGGTTTTTCCGCGCCGTTCTGCCCATGGCTGCGGCGGTGGCCGTGGTCGGCGTGCTGCTGCTGGCCGAGCCCGACATGGGCGCTTTCATGGTGATTGCCGTGATCGCCATGGGCATTCTGTTTCTGGGCGGAGTCAACGCCCGCATGTTCTTATTGATCGCCACCATTCTGGTGGTGGCATTCGCCCTGATGATTCTCGCCAGCGAGTGGCGCCGCGAGCGCATTTTTGCCTACCTCAACCCGTGGAGTGAAGAAAATGCGCTGGCCAAGGGCTACCAGCTCACGCACGCGCTGATTGCCATCGGCCGTGGCGAAATTTTTGGCGTGGGACTGGGCGGCAGCGTGGAAAAACTCAACTGGCTGCCCGAGGCGCACACCGACTTCCTGCTGGCGGTGATCGGTGAAGAATTCGGTCTGATCGGTGTGCTCACGGTCATCGCCCTGTTTTTCTGGCTGGTGCGCCGCATGATGACCATCGGCCGTCAGGCGATCGCGCTGGAGCGGCTGTTTGCTGGCCTGGTGGCGCAGGGCGTGGCGATCTGGATGGGCTTTCAGGCCTTCATCAACATGGGCGTGAACCTGGGTGCGCTGCCCACCAAGGGCCTGACGCTGCCGCTGATGAGCTACGGTGGCTCGGCCATTCTGGTCAACCTGATCGCCATTGCGGTGGTGCTGCGCATTGATCAAGAGAACCGAACGCTGATGCAAGGAGGCCGCGTATGAGCAAGTGTGCCCTGATCATGGCGGGTGGCACCGGCGGGCATATTTTTCCGGGTTTGGCGGTGGCGCACGCCTTGCGCGACAAAGGCTGGCGCGTGCACTGGTTCGGCGGCAGCGGCAGCGCCGCGCAGTCCAGCATGGAAAGCCGGTTGGTGCCGCCGCAGGGCTTTGCCTTCGAGTCGATCGACTTTGGCGGTGTGCGCGGCAAGGGCTTGCTGACCGTGGCGCTGTTGCCGCTGCGCCTGCTGCGGGCTTTTGCGCAGAGCATCCGGGTGCTGCGCAAGGTCAAGCCTGACGTGGTGCTGGGGCTGGGCGGCTACATCACATTTCCGGGCGGCATGATGAGTGTGCTGCTGGACAAACCCTTGCTGCTGCACGAGCAGAACTCGGTCGCCGGGCTGGCCAACAAGGTGCTGGCGGGCGTGGCCGACCGGGTGTTCACCGCCTTTCCGGAGGTGCTCAAGGGCGGCCAATGGGTCGGCAACCCGCTGCGCGCGGCATTCCTGAACCAGCCTGAGCCGGCGCAGCGCTTTGCCGGTCGCAACGGGCCGCTGAAACTGCTGGTGGTCGGCGGCAGTCTGGGCGCCCGCTCGCTCAACGAGATCGTGCCGCAGGCGCTGGCGCTGCTGCCCGAGGCCGAGCGCCCCGTGGTGACGCACCAGAGTGGCGCCAACCAGATCGACGCGCTGCGCGCCAACTACGCCGCCGCCGGTGTGCGGGCGCAATTGACGCCCTTCATCGACGACACGGCGCAGGCATTCGCTGAGGCCGACCTGGTGATTGCCCGTGCCGGCGCCAGCACGGTGACCGAACTGGCGGCGGTGGGGGTGGCCGCGCTGTTGGTGCCTTTTCCGTCGGCGGTGGACGACCACCAGACCCACAACGCCCGCTTTCTGGTGGATCAGGGCGGTGGCTGGCTGGTGCCGCAAGCCAGTCTGAGCCCGGCGTATCTGGCGCAATTTCTGCAAAAGATGGACCGTGCCACCTTGCTGGGCAAAGCCCTGGCGGCCAAAAAAATGCAGAAACTCGAAGCCACGCAAAGCATCGTGGCGGCTTGTGAGGAGCTTTGTCAATGAAACACGCCATCAGGCACATCCACTTTGTCGGCATCGGCGGTGTCGGCATGTCCGGCATTGCCGAAGTGCTGTTCAACCTGGGCTACACCATTTCAGGCTCGGACCAGGCCGACAGCGCCACGCTGCAACGCCTGAAGTCGCTGGGCATCCAGACGCATGTCGGGCACACGGCCGACAACGTCAGTGGCGCCGATGCCGTGGTGATTTCCTCTGCGGTGCACGCCGACAACGCCGAAGTGGTCGCGGCGCGAGAACGGCACATGCCGGTGGTGCCGCGCGCCCTGATGCTGGCCGAGCTGATGCGTCTGAAAAAAGGCATCGCCATCGCCGGCACGCACGGCAAGACCACCACCACCAGCCTGGTCGCCAGTGTGCTGGCTGAAGCCGGCCTGGACCCCACCTTTGTCATCGGTGGCCGGCTCAACAGTGCCGGTGCCAACGCCAGGCTGGGCCAGGGCGACTACATCGTGGTGGAAGCCGACGAGTCTGACGCCTCGTTCCTGAATCTGTTGCCGGTGATGGCGGTGGTGACCAACATCGACGCCGACCACATGGAAACCTATGGTCATGATTTCGGCAAACTGAAAAATGCCTTCGTGGACTTTTTGCACCGCATGCCGTTTTACGGTACCGCCATTTTGTGCACTGACGACGCCGCGGTGCGCTCCATCGTGCCGCAGGTCACTTGCCCGGTCACCAGCTACGGCTTTGACGAAGGCGCCGAAGTGCGTGCCGTGAATGTGCGCGCGCTGGCTGGCCGGATGCACTTTACCGTGCAGCGGCGCAACGGTCTGGTGCTGCCCGATCTGGACGTGACGCTGAACCTGCCGGGGCGGCACAACGTTCTCAATGCCCTGGCCGCGGTCGCCGTGGCGGTGGAACTGGGCATCGACGATGCGGCCCTGTTGCGCGCCTTGGACAACTTCAAGGGCGTGGGGCGGCGCTTTCAGGGCTATGGGGACTTGCCGGTCAGCGCGGCCAACGGCGGGGGTCGCTTCACCCTGGTCGAAGACTACGGTCACCATCCGGTGGAAATGGCCGCTACGCTGGCCGCTGCCCGGGGCGTCTATCCGGGGCGACGCCTGATGCTGGCGTTTCAGCCGCACCGCTACACCCGCACGCGAGATTGCTTTGACGATTTCGTCAAGGTCATCGGCCAGGCCGACGTGGTGCTGCTGACCGAAGTCTATGCCGCCGGCGAGGCACCCATCGTGGCCGCCGACGGCCGCAGTCTGGCGCGCGCGTTGCGCGTGGCGGGGCACATCGAGCCGGTTTTTGTCGACGACATTGCCGCCATGCCACAAGCCATTCTGGACTCGGTCAGGGACGGCGATGTGGTGCTGTGCATGGGCGCAGGCTCGATTGGCGGCGTGCCTGCCAAAGTGGTCAGCCTCCAGCAAAACCAGCCATGCCACACTCATGAAAGCCAGCTCACATGAATTCATTTGACCTGAAAACCGAAAAAGTGGCGGTGCTGATGGGCGGTGCCTCGGCCGAGCGCGAGGTGTCGCTGATGTCGGGCAACGGCGTGCTGCAGGCGCTGCAGGGACTGGGCGTGAACGCCAGCGCGTTCGACCCTGCCGAGCGCAATCTGTTCGACCTGAAAAAGGAAGGCTTCACGCGCTGCTTCATCGCCCTGCATGGTCGCTTTGGCGAAGACGGCACGGTGCAGGGCGCGCTGGAACTGTTGGGCCTGCCCTACACCGGCCCGGGCGTCATGGCCTCCAGCATCGCCATCGACAAGCTCATGACCAAGCACATCTGGCGCGCCGATGGCCTGCCCACGCCAGCCTGGAGAAAGGTGGACAGTGCCGCTGCCACCCGGGCCGCGCTGGCCGAGCTGGGCTGCCCCATGATCGTCAAGCCGGCGCGCGAAGGCTCCACCCTGGGGCTCACCAAAGTCAGCGCCATCGAGCAGTGCGAGGCGGCTTTTGCGCTGGCTGCCGGCATGCACGACGAGGTCTTGTGCGAGCAGTTCATCGCCGGCGACGAGGTCACCGTCGCCGTGCTGGGCAGCGGCGCGCAAGCCCGCGCGCTGCCGGTGATCCGCATCGTGGCGCCCGAGGGCAACTACGATTACCAGAACAAATACTTCACCCACAGCACCCGGTACCTCGTGCCCTGCGGCCTGCCCGAGGGCGAAGAGGCCAACATCCAGCAGCTGGTGCTGAAGGCCTTCAGGAGCCTGGGCTGCCGCGGCTGGGCCCGCGCCGACGTGATGATCGATGCCGTCACGCGCCAGCCGTATCTGCTCGAAATCAACACCTCGCCGGGCATGACCAGCCATTCGCTGGTGCCGATGGCCGCCAAGGCGGCGGGCATCAGTTACCCCGACCTGTGCCTGCAGGTGCTCGGCTCGGCCAGCCGTGACTACGCCCTATGACCACCAGCGCGCCACTGCCGCTTGACATCAGGCTCATGAACGGGCTGGCCAGCGCCCTGTACGGCGTGCTGGTGCTGCTGCTGCTGGGCGCTGCGCTGGCCTATGTGCAGCGTCTGCCGCAGTTTGCCATTCGCGGTGTCACGGTGACCGGCGATGTGTCGCATTACAACGCGATCTCGCTGCGCGCCAATGTGATGCCGCGCCTGCAGGGCACGTTTTTCACGCTCGACCTGAACGCCGCGCGCCAGGTTTTCGAGGCCATGCCCTGGGTGCGCCAGGCTGTGGTGCGGCGCGAATTCCCGAACCGGCTCAAGGTGCAGTTGCAGGAGCATCAGGCGGTGGCGTATTGGGGGGCAGAGGGCGACTCGCGCATGGTCAACAGTTTTGGTGAGATGTTCGAGGCCAATCCCGGCGAAATCGGGCAGGACGACCTGCCGCGCCTGAACGGGCCCGAGGGCCAGAGCGCACGGGTGCTGGCCATGCGCCACATCCTGCAGCCGCAGCTGGCCCCGCTGGAGCTCACGCTGGCGCAGCTCGAGCTCACGCCGCGTGGCGGTTGGCGCGCGCAGCTGGACAACGGCACCGCGCTGGAGCTCGGCAGCGGCAGCACCGAAGAGCTGCTGGCCCGGCTGGATCGATTTGTAAAGACCGTGACGCAGGCCACCTCGCGCTACAACCGCGGCGTCGAGCAGCTTGCCTCGGTCGATTTGCGCCATGCCGATGGCTATGCGATCCGGCTCAACGGGGTCAGCACGGTCGAGGCGGGTGATGTGAAAAAAGCAATCCAAGGTAACAGGTGACGCAATGGCAAAAGAGTACAAGGATCTGGTTGTCGGGCTCGACATTGGCACTGCCAAGGTCATGGTGGTGGTGGCCGAGGTCATGCCCGGCGGCGAGCTCAAGCTGGCCGGCCTCGGTGTGTCCCCCGGCAATGGCCTCAAGCGCGGCGTGGTGGTCAACATCGACGCCACGGTGCAGAGCATTCAGCAGGCGCTCAAGGAAGCCGAGCTGATGGCCGACTGCAAGATCCAGCGGGTCTACACCGGCATCACCGGCAGCCACATCCGGGGCATGAACTCGCACGGCATGGTAGCCATCAAGGATCGCGAGGTCTCGGCTGCCGACGTGGCGCGCGTGGTGGAAACCGCCAAGGCTATCAACATCTCGACCGATCAGCGCCTGCTGCTGGTCGAGCCGCAGGAATTCATCATCGACGGCCAGGACGTGAAGGAGCCGATCGGCATGAGCGGCATCCGGCTCGAAGCCAAGGTGCACATCGTCACCGGCGCCCAGAGCGCGGCAGAAAACATCATCAAATGCGTGCGCCGCTGCGGCCTGGAAGTTGAACAGCTCATGCTCAACCCGCTGGCCAGCAGCCTGTCGGTGTTGACCGAGGACGAGCGCGAACTCGGCGTGGCGCTGGTGGACATTGGCGCCGGCACCACCGACCTGGCGATCTTCACCAACGGTGCCATCCGCCACACCGCCGTGATACCGATTGCCGGTGATCTGATCACCAGCGACATTGCCATGGCGTTGCGCACACCGACCAAGGATGCCGAGGAAATCAAGGTTGAAAACGGCTACGCCAAGCAATTGCTGGCCGACCCCGAGGCGCAGGTGGAAGTGCCTGGCCTGGGCGACCGCGGCCCGCGCATGCTCAGCCGCCAGGCGCTTGCCGGTGTCATCGAGCCGCGCGTGGAAGAAATCTTCAGCCTGGTGCACCAGGTGATGCGCGACTCGGGTTTTGAGGAAGTGCTCTCCAGCGGCATCGTGCTCACCGGTGGCAGCTGCGTCATGCCCGGCATGGTCGAGCTGGGCGAAGACATCTTTCTGAAACCGGTGCGCCGTGGCATACCCAAATACACCGGCGTGCTGTCCGACATGGTGGCGCAGCCGCGCGCCGCCACGGTGATGGGCCTGCTTGAAGAAGCGCGCATCGGCCGTCTGCGCGGCTTCAAGGTGGCGCAGAAAAACGGCTCGGTGAAAACCGCCTTCAGCACGGTCAAGGACTGGTTCGTGGGGAACTTTTAACCATGGCAACCAAGTTCTGGCTCAGTCGCGCCGGCCCGCCACGACGATGGCGGTGCATGGACCCGCCCCATAAAACCGTGAACCCGTCCCAGCCCGTTTTGTCCAGTCATTTTTTATTCATAGCAAACCCAGGAGAACACCATGTCCATTGAACTCATCGACGAAGAAAGTTTTAACCAAGGCACCCAGATCAAGGTGATCGGCGTTGGCGGCGGCGGTGGCAACGCGGTGGCGCACATGATTGCCAGCGCCGTGCAGGGCGTGGAATTCATATGCGCCAATACCGACTCGCAGGCGCTGTCCACCAGCGACGCACACCTCATCATCCAGCTCGGCAGCACCGGCCTGGGCGCTGGCAGCAAGCCCGACAAGGCGCGCGAAGCGGCCGAACTCGCCATCGAGCACATCCGCGAAGCCATTGACGGCGCGCACATGCTGTTCATCACCGCCGGCATGGGCGGCGGCACCGGCACCGGCGCGGCCCCGGTGATTGCGCGCGTGGCGCGTGAAATGGGCATTCTGACCGTGGGCGTGGTGACCAAGCCGTTCGAGTTCGAGGGCAAGCGCCGCATGGACAACGCCGAGCAAGGCCTGGCCGAACTCGAAGCCAATGTCGACTCGCTGATCGTGGTGCTCAACGAAAAACTGCTTGAGGTGATGGGTGACGAAGCCACCCAGGACGAGGCCTTTGCCCACGCCAACGACGTGCTCAAGAACGCCGTGGGCGGCATTGCCGAAATCATCAACGTGCCCGGCCATGTCAACGTCGACTTCGAAGACGTGCGCACCGTGATGGGCGAGCCCGGCAAGGCCATGATGGGCACGGCGGTGGCCGCCGGCCCCGACCGCGCACGCATCGCCGCCGAACAGGCCGTGGCCTGCCCGCTGCTCGAAGGCATCGACCTGTCGGGCGCCAAAGGCGTGCTGGTGCTGATCTCGGCCGCCAAGGGCAGCCTGAAACTGTCCGAATCCAAAGTGGCCATGAACACCATCCGCAACTACGCCTCGCAGGACGCGCATGTGATCTACGGCACTGCCTATGACGACAACCTGGGCGACCAGATTCGCGTCACCGTGGTGGCCACCGGCCTGAGCCGCCAGACGCAGCGCCCAAAACTGGTGGTCACGCAAACCCAGCCCGAAGTAAGCCTGCGCACCGGCACGCACGATTTGCCGATCAATATTCCCACGCTCAACACCCTGGTCGGTTCGGGCCAGGTGCCCAACGTCATGGTGACCAGCAACGTCGGGCGCACGCAAACCAGCTACGAGACCTTGACCACCCCCAGCGTGTGGCGCAACCGCATCTCAGCCACGTCCAAGGTCGACGCATTAAGCAGCGGCGGCATGGAAGACTTCGAGATTCCCGCGTATTTGCGCAAGCAGGCGGATTGAGAAGGCAAGAGGTCAGGTTTTGCAATAGATCTTGCTGATGTGAATTCGCTTCAAATGGCTTGAACGGATTTGCAGGATTGCAAGACCTGAAACCGATGCGCTGACACCGATGCGCCCCGATGCGCCGATGCGAGCTTCTGGGGCGAGCGCTACAGCACGGCGCGGCCGAGCTGGCGCTCGATCTGGGTGATGGAGATCACGCCGCGAATGCGTGCCGGGCCTTTTTCAGTGGCTGCCTGAACCACCAGCAGGTGGGTTGCCGCGCCGACCTTTTTGAACGTGGCGATCACCTCGCCAACGGTCGCGCCCTTGAGTTCGTCGTAGTCGAGCGCGTCCAGCTGGCTGAGTTTGGTCATCACATCGCTGACCGACAAATCCTGACGCAGAATTTTGCGCTGATTGATCAGTCGCATGGGCTTGTCACCGAGCAGATCGGCAGCGGTAACCAGACCTTCGACACACGGAAACTCGCTCACCACGAACAGCGAGCGCACGCCTTGCTGGATCATCGCCTGCTCGGCCTTGTGCAGCGAGGTCTCGGGATCAATGGTCGCCGCGCGCACTTGCGCCAGGTCGGTCATGACGACCAGGGCAGGAGAGGCGAGCGTGACCCCGACGGCATTCTTGGGTTGCGCCTGCGGGATGCAGGTGTTTTCGGGGAAGCGAAAAGTGGTCAGCGCCAGCGCAGTCATGACAAGGTCTCCTGTAAGATTTTTGAACAAATAGATCGTTTTGAACGTCTGTCGTTTCAGTTTACCCGGACATGACGTGAACTGAGAGAAAAAATATCACTGAAGGATGAGCACTTATGGCTCAAACCAGGCCGCCATCGACCCTGGGCTCCGCGGCGATCATCTGATCTGCCGGAAATGGCCGCATGAACGCCCTGCTGTGCTCAGGTCCGGCCCGCAGCCAGTCGTCGTAGAAATCCACCGTCAGGATCACGACCATGCGTTTCTCGTCGCCAGGTTTGTGGAACTGGCGCATCAGCGGGTGCTGGTCGGCATTGATCGTCAGCATGGTGTAGCTGTGGACGACTTCGCCCTGGGGTGACTTCCAGCGCGACCAAAGCCCGGCGATGCCCATGGGCGCGCCGTCGCTCAGGCTGATCCGGGCGGGCACGGCACGTCCACTGCGCCAGTCCGGCTCGAAGAAGGCATCGGCCGGGATGATGCAGTGCTGCGCGTGTTTCCAGGCGTCACGGAAGCTGGGCTTGACGGCGGCGGTTTCGCTGCGGGCGTTGCAGGTGAAGCGGGTCATCTTGGTGTCGGGTGACCAGTGCGGCACCAGGCCGAACAGGCCGCTCAAGGCCTCGCGTTGCGGCACCGCTGCATCACCCACGTCGGCGTGGGGATGGCGGCGAATGAACGTCCCGGCGTAGCCCGGCCACAGGTCGTGCTTGCCCGCGTCAACGGGCGGCGCCACACCGAAGTGGTGGCGGTAGCGTTCGGGGTGGGTGACGGCTTGGTAGTGCGTGCACATGGGGTGCTAATGTAGCGGC
>JBBINL010000090.1:0-5730 GCA_037443905.1 Burkholderiales bacterium
GCCGCCTTTGCGCGCGCCGTAGAACAGGCACACCAGAATGACGGCAACTTGTAGCAGGATGTCCATAGTCCAACTCCTTTTGAAAGATGGAAAAATTGTAGGAGTGACTCAGGGTTTACCCTAATGTTTTTGCGTCGTAAACGCTGATCTGCGTCAAGTGCAGCAATAATTAACGAAAAATTAATGAGTCATTAGACGAGACGGTTGCCGTGGATAATGCAGCCCCATGGACATTTTCATGGCGCTCATCGACTTCATCTTGCACGTGGACAAGCACCTGGAGGTGTTCGTGCAGAACTACGGCACCTGGGTTTACGCGCTGCTGTTTCTGATCATCTTTGTTGAAACGGGCGTGGTCGTGATGCCGTTTTTGCCGGGTGACTCGCTGTTGTTTGTGGTCGGCGCGATGTGTGGCGTGGGGTTAATGAGTTACCCGGCCTCGGTGACGCTGTTGCTGGCCGCGGCGATTCTGGGCAACCAGTCCAACTACACCATCGGGCATTACTTTGGCCCCAAGGTGTTTCAGTGGGAAGACTCGCGTTGGTTCAACAAAAAAGCCTTTGATCAGGCGCACGCGTTTTACGAAAAATACGGCGGCATCACCATCGTAGCGGCGCGCTTCATGCCGTTTTTGCGCACTTTCGCGCCGTTTGTCGCCGGTGTGGCGCAGATGACGCGCAGTCGCTTCACACTGTTTGACGTGATCGGTGGCACGCTGTGGGTGGGCGGCATCGTCACCGTCGGCTACTTTTTTGGCAACATCCCGTGGGTGAAACTGCACCTGGACAAGATCATCTGGGCGATGATTCTGATCCCCGGCCTGGTGGTGCTGTTTGGGGCGTGGAAGAGTCGGCGCAAGGCAGCTTGATATTTCTTAAGGCACAAGCAACAGATGCGTGCGGGCACGGCTGGCGCGCTGATCCAGCGTCAGGACGGCATCGCACCCCAGGGCCTGCATTTGTGCGCCGATCAGATGGTCGGCCCAGTCGCCGCCAAGGGCTTCCCAGGCCTTGTACGCGGACAGCACGGTCGGTAAGGCTTCAAATCGCAGGCCGGCAAACCCGAGCAGACTGGCAACGGTGTGCTGACACTGCGCTGTGCTGTAGCCATACAGTCGGTTCAGCACCCAAACCAGTTCGCACAGAACGATGTGAGCCACCATGCATTCACGGCCAGCTTCCAGCTCGCCGTCCAGCGCCTCTTGCACGCGTTGTGCCTGAGCGGGGTCGTCGTTGGTGACCAATCGCACCAGGATGTTGGTGTCAAGTGCCAGCACGGTGCCCATCCCGCTGGGCTGCGGCTTCGTGGATCGCCAGATTCATTTCTTGGATCGTGTGACTTTGGTCGGGCTGGGGCAACAGGCCGCGCAGTTTCGCAAACGACGGCTTATTGACTTTGGACACGGTGACCCGGCCGTCAGAGGTGGGCAGGAAAGCGACTTTGTCACCCGGTTGCAGCTGCAGAATCAGTCGCACTTCTTTGGGCAGCGTAATTTGTGATTTGCTGGTCAAGGTGCTCAGCATGACAATTCCTTACGAGTTGGTAAGGAAGTCTATCGCGCCTTTGAAGAGCGGGTCAATACAAAGCTACGTCGTCTTCAAGAACAAATCCTGATCCGGCGCAAAGTTGTCGTGCAGTGGCATCAACGCGCCGCCCAGCGCGCGGGCGTCGGGGCCCACCAGGCCCGCGATGACGTTGGCATTCCACAGGCCTTCCCAGTTGTAGCGTTGCAGCGCCGTCTGGGTGGCAGCAATCAGGTCGCCCATCAGCGCACGGCTGAATGAGCCGTCAATCACCACGGCATCAATGTCCAGAAACGCGGTGCCGCTGATGACCGTGTGCGCCAGCGCGTTGGCCGCGTGGGCGATCCAGCCGCGCGTCTCGGCGGCGCATGCCGCTTCCAGCGCGCGGTCGTCGTAGGCAGCGTGCGGGTCCAGCCGGTGCGCTTGCAGGCGTTGTTCGAGCTCCCACAGCGACGCATGGCTGATCAATTGGTCGGGTGTCGGCGCGTCTGTGTTTGCTGCCGGTGCCAGGCCCATGGGCAGCGAAGCCACCGCACCGGCGTTGCCGTGCACGCCACCGTGCAAACGTGAGTTGATGACCAGTCCGCCGCCGACAAAGGTGTCGACAAACAGGTACAAAAAGTTCTTCAGGTCGCGCCCGCGCCCAGCCACCAGCTCGGCCACACAGGCCGCCGAGGTGTCTTTGGCAAAGGTGACGGGCACGTCGGTCAGCGCCTGCACCTGCGCGCGCAAGTCGATCTGGTTCCAGGCGTCCGACTTGGCTTCGGACAGGCCCAGCAGCCGGTGCCAGCCACCCAGCTGAAACGGCGCCGCCACCCCCACGCCGACCAGCCGGTCTTTCAACGCCCCCAGGGACTCTTGCATGGCGTGCAGGCGCTCGGCAATGGCCGGCAACAACGTGGCGTGGTCAGGAAACGCGTAGTCGAGCGTATGGCGCTGGCGCACCTGGCCGGTGAAGTCGACCAGCAACCAGTCGGCATTGCGTCGCCCGATCTTGATGCCGATGGAAAAAGCGCCGTCGGGGTTCAGCGCCAGTGGCACCGAGGGCTGGCCGATGCGTCCGCGCACACGGTCTTGCCGGACGATCAGGTTGTCGTCTTCCAGCCGGGTGGTGATCAGGCCGATGGTTTGCGCGGTCAGGCCAGTCAGGCGCGCCAGGTCGGCCTTGGGCAGACTGCCATTGAGGCGAATCGCCTGCAACACCACGCGTTCGTTGAACTGGCGCATGCCCACGTGGTTGGAGCCACGCGGGCGCAGCAGGGTTGGCGGTTCAGCGATGGCGGTGGTTGGGCGCGGAGTCATGGGCGCAGAGTTTCGCCGATCACGCCCTTGCGCAGGATGAAGTTGCCAAATGGCTGCAACTCACCGGTCAGCACGTAGGCGCAAGCGGCGCGCGCACGCTCATAAAAAGCATAGCGTTCCACGCTTTCTGCGCTTTGGCTTGAGTGCATTTTTTCACTTAACAACCCGATCACTTCGCGCTGCAGGGCCGAGCGGTAACCTTCCGGTTCGCCACTCACTGCCATGAAGGCGGCGGGGTGCGGTACGTCAGCAGCCAGGGGCAGCAGGGCCGTGATGGCGGCCACCACTTGAGGCATCGAAGTGCCGGGCAGGCGAATCACGGGTTTGCCCTCGGCGATGCTGTGTGCGGTGAAGTTGGCGTCACACAACACCAGCGCGTCGTCGTGACCCATTTCCATCATGACTTTCAGCAGCTCGGGCGTGAGCAGGGGTGGTATTCCTATCAACATGGTCGTTTTGCAATGGAGTCAGGCATGTGCGTCAGCAGGCAATTCATCGACCGTTTTGGCGCCGGTCATCACCGCCACGGTGTCGCTCATGCTGATGGTTTTGGGGTTGACCACGGCGGCACGTTTGCCCAGGCGCTGGATGTGGATGCGATCGGCGACCTCGAATACGTGCGGCATGTTGTGACTGATCAAAATCACCGGCAGGCCCTTGTCGCGCACGCGCCGGATCAGTTCCAGCACCATGTTGCCTTCTTTCACCCCAAGCGCAGCGGTGGGTTCGTCCATGATCACGACGTGTTGGGCAAAGGCCGCAGCGCGCGCCACCGCCACACATTGGCGCTGACCACCGGAGAGCGTTTCCACCGCCTGCGTCATCGAGCGGATGCCAACTTTCAGGTCGTTCATGCGGGCAATGGCCTGGTCAAGCATTGCTTTTTTGTCCAGCATATGCAGCAGTTTGCCGGCCCAACCCGGGCGCAGGATTTCACGCCCGAGGAACAGGTTTTCGGCGATGCTCATCGCCGGAGCCACGGCCAGATCCTGGTACACGGTCTCGATGCCTGCCCTGCGTGCGTCGATCGGGGATTTGAAATGCACCGGCTTGCCGTCGAGCAACAACTCGCCTTCATCGGGCACGGTGGCACCGGACAAGGCCTTGATCAGCGACGATTTTCCGGCGCCGTTGTCGCCGATCACCGCCAAAATTTCACCAGCGCGCAGCTCAAAATCAGTGCCGTCCAGCGCGGTGACCTGACCGAAGCGCTTGACGATACCTTTGGCCTGCATCACCAGCGTTTGATTTTTGGTCGAGCTTGTCATTACCTTGCTCCTTTGCGCGACATCTGGTCTGCTGCGACGGCAAGAATGACAAGAATGCCGGTAATCAGTGTTTGGTACACCGAGGCCACGCCCATCAGTGTCAGGCCGTTGCGGAAGACGCCGACGATGACCGCGCCCACCAACGATCCCAGGATCAGTCCGCGTCCGCCAAACAGGCTGGTGCCGCCCAATACCACGGCGGTGATGGCGTCAAGATTTTCGGTTTGGCCGGCGTTGGGGTCGCCGACACCGGTGCGGGCGACCGACAGCATCGCGGCAATGCCATAAAACAGGCCAGCCAGGGCATAAACCGTCACCAGCACCTTGTTGACGCTGATGCCGGTCAGCCGGGCCGCCTCGGGGTTGTTGCCGACCGCGTACAAATGACGGCCAGGCGCGGTTTCGCGCAACACAAACCAGGCCAGCACATACAGCAGCAGCATGGTGAGCGTGCCCAGGCTGACCTCGGTGCTGCCCATGGTGAAAGTGTTGCCCAGGAAAGTCATGCTCTCGGGCAGGTCGGTGATGGTCTGGGATTGGGAATAAATTTGGGTAATGGCAAAGGCAATGTTGAGAGTGCCCAGCGTCACGATGAAAGGCGGCAGTTTCATGCGCGTCACGAGCAATCCGTTGAGCAAGCCAAAACCCAGCGCCACACCCAGACCACACGCGGTGGCCAGGTAAGGGTGCATGCCGAAATCAACCGCAAATTTGGTCATGACGACACCGCTCAGCGCCATCACCATGCCGCACGACAGGTCGATGCCTGCTGTCAGGATGATGAGCGTCTGACCAATGGCCAGCACGCCCACCACCATGACTTGTTGCAGCACCAGCGACAGATTGGTGCCGCTCAAAAAGCGCTCGGTCTGGATGGTGAAAAACAGGCATGTGACCGCCAGGGCGATCCAGGGCCCCAAAGCACCCCAGGGGATAGGTCGTTTGTTTGTTTTGGACATCACGGACTCCGCGCTCGTCATGGATGAAATTACTTGTTACCCCAGCACAGGTCCAGACCGGTCTTGGTGTCCTTGCTGTCCACACCGGCGACGGCCTTGCCCGCGATCAGGGTGACGCCGGTGTCGGTGTAGCCCGACACCTTCTTGCCGGTCTTGGCGTAGTCAACCCCGGCGGCGACACCCATCGAAGCCATCTTCAGCGGGTATTGCTGGCTGGTCGCGGCGATCTTGCCGGCAGCGGTGTCCTTGATGCCCTGACAGCCACCATCGACCGACACGATGATCACACCCTTGTCCTTGCCGGCTTTCTTGAGCGCGTTGAAAGCGCCAGCGGCAGCGGGTTCGTTGATGGTGTAGACGACGTTGATGTCAGGGTTCTTTTGCAGGCAGTTTTCCATGGCGGTCTGCCCCTTGGCCTGGTTGCCGTCGGTGTCGCCGGCACATACGGTTTCTGCCGTGCTGGAGAGTTCATTGGACTTGGCGTCGTTGGCCTTCAGGCCAAAACCGGTCATGAAACCGTTGTGGCGTTGCGCACCCACCGGGTGGCCGGGGAACAGGTCAAGCATGGCAATCTTGGCGGGTTTGTTGCCCAAAGCGGCTTTGGCGTATTGGCCAATCAACACACCGGCTTTGTAGTTGTCGGTGGCAAACAGGGCGTCGGCGCCGTCAAACGGGCTG
>JBBINL010000090.1:5830-11189 GCA_037443905.1 Burkholderiales bacterium
ACCGGCTTTGTAGTTGTCGGTGGCAAACAGGGCGTCGGCGCCGTCAAACGGGCTGTCCAGCGCAATCACCTGCACGCCTTTGGCCTGCACTTTCTTCACCGTCGGGATGATGGCGTCGCCCGTGGAGGTGATCAGAATCGTTTTGGCGCCTGCTGCGGCCATGTTCTCCAGCGCGGTGATCTGGCTGGCGGTGTCACCGTCTTTCTTGCCGGTGGCGGTCAGCAGCTTGGCGCCGGCTTTCTTGGCCTCGGCTTGGGCGCCTTCTTTCATTTTGACGAAGAAGGGGTTGGTTTCGGTTTTGGTGATCAGGCCGATCACCGGTGCGTCGGCGGCAAAGGCGCTGCCGATGGCCAGTGTCAAAGCGCTCAGGGTCAGGGTCGTGGTGAGTTTCATCTTGTGCGTCCTCTTTCGTGTCAGGCCTTGCGGCCGGGGTGTGGTTGGGTGGATCTTTTCCAAAAGTTTTTTTACGCTTCGGGAAATTACGCTTGTTCGATCAGCGTGGCTGAACTATAGTGGCAGAATGGTTACTAAATCAAGTTGTTTTAGTTATGGAAAACCCTGATATGTCGCAAATAAATTCTTCGATTCAAGCCGCGACGGCCGGCGAAGCGCTGATCGACCTGATTGCCGGTCCCGATGGCCGCTTTGAGCCCTGTCTGGGCGGCGCCGTCTACAACCTGACGCGGGCGCTGGCGCGTCAGGGCGTTCAGACGCTGTACCTCAATCCGCTGTCAAAAGACCGTTTTGGCCGTCAGCTGGCCGACCAATTGCAGCGTGACGGTGTTTATCTTGCCGCGCCGCAGCCGGTGTTACCGGTGACTTCGCTGGCGGTGGTGAATGTCGACGCCAACGGGCACCCGGACTACGCTTTTTACCGCGAAGGTGTCGCCGACCGCGCCACCAGCGCCAGTGCATTGACGCAAGCGTGTAGCGAGGCCGACGGCCTGCAACTGGTGTGCACCGGCGCCCTGGCCTTGTCGCCAGACGACGCGTCGATCTATTTGCCTTGGCTGGCCGCGCAGCGCCAGGCCGGGCGTACCGTGGTGATCGACGCGAACTTGCGCCCGTCGGTCATGCCCAACCTGGACCTGTACCGCAGGCACGTGCTGACCGCGCTGCAGTATGCCGACGTCATCAAGGCCAGCGACGAGGATCTGGCGTGTCTGGCGCTGCCCGGCTCCGATGCCATGGCGCAGGCCAGGCATTTGCTGCAATCGAGCCGGGCCAGTGTGCTGGCGCTGACGCGCGGTGGCGAGGGTGCGGCGCTGCTGACCCGCTTTGGCCAGACCTTTGCCGCGCGCGAGGCCCAAGCGATTGCGGTGGTGGACACAGTGGGCGCTGGCGACTGCTTCCTGGCCGGGCTGGTAGCGGCCATGTTGTCGCACCAGTTGCCACCCGACTGGGGAGCCACGGCAGTGGCCGCGCCGGTCGCCCAAGCGTTGTTGGCCAGCGCGATTGCCAGCGCCACCCTGTGCGTGACGCAGCGCGGTTGCGTACCGCCCACGCGCGCAGAAGTGGTCGCATGGATGACTCGCGGCGGTATCGCATTTAATGCGTAAAACTCGCTTCAACGCCTTATAAGAAAAGCGGAAGTAGTTACATAAAAGATAGCGATTTGAATGAAGACATCAGTTGAATCTGGCACTGTGCCTGCCTTGCCCCAGGTCTGCCAGCAGCGCATTGCCGCACTGCTCAGCCTTGGTTCGCGCCAGATTCTGGGCATTGCCGCTGCCCCGGGTGCCGGCAAATCGACGCTGGCGCAAGTGATCGCGCGGCAGTACGGAGCGTTGGTACAGATTGTCCCGATGGACGGCTTTCATCTGGCCAACAGCGAACTGGCGCGGCTGGGTCGGCGAGAGCGTAAAGGGGCGCCTGATACCTTCGATGCCGCGGGCTACGTCAACCTGTTGCGCCGCATTCGGGTACAAGCGGCAGAAGAAGTGATCTACGCCCCGGAGTTCCGGCGCGACATCGAAGAAGCCATTGCCGGCGCCATTGCCGTGCGGTCTGAAACGAAGCTGATCGTGACCGAGGGCAATTACTTGTTGCAGACCGAGGCGCCTTGGCACGAGGTGCGCGACGTGGTTGACGAGATCTGGTATCTGGATGTGCCCGACGCGCTGCGTCAGGCGCGTCTGCTGGCGCGCCACATGCAGTTTGGCCGCACCCGTGAACAGGCGTTGGCGTGGATTGCCGACACCGACGAGCCCAACGCGCAGCGTATTGCGCAGCGCCGAATGCACGCGGATCTGCAGGTGGCCATGGGATGACCTGGTTGACATCGTCAAAAGCCTCCAGCATGTCAATCGTGCCATGGTCAGTGGCAGTTTCACCTGCGTTTTCAGACCGACCGATTGCGTGCCAGCGGCGGATTTTTTGAGAAATAGCCATCAATGCCGCGCATCAGCGCGTCGGCCAGCTTTTCCTGGTAAGCGTCGCTGTTGAGCTTGGCTTCTTCCACCGGGTTGCTGATGAAGGCCGCTTCGACCAGCACGCTGGGTATGTCCGGGGCTTTGAGTACGGCAAAACCGGCTTGCTCGACGCGCGGCTTGTGCAGTTTGCCAACGCGGCCAATTTCCCTGAGCATGGCGCCACCCAGCTGCAGGCTGTCCTTGATCTGGGCCGCCGTGCTCATGTCCAGCAGGGCAAGCTTGACCTGGGCATCCCTGGCGCGAACATTGAGACCACCAATCACATCAGCCTCATTTTCCTTGGCTGCCATCCAGCGTGCCGCGCTGCTGGAGGCGCCGCCCTGGCTCAGGGCAAAGATGCTGGCGCCCTGGGGGTTTGGGGTGAAGAAGGCATCAGCGTGCAGGCTGATGAACAGGTCGGCTTGCACCCGCCGTGCCTTGGCCACCCGCGTGTGCAGCGGCACAAAGAAGTCGGCATCACGGGTCAGGAAAGCGCGCATCGGATTGCCGTTGACAGATGCCGCATTGATGCGTTCACGCAGCCGGTGCGCCAGGCTTAGCACCACGTCCTTTTCTCGCGTGCCAGCCGGGCCAGTGGCACCGGGGTCTTCACCACCATGGCCTGGATCGAGCGCGATGATGATGAGCCGGTCGGTCGCCGTCGGGCTGGGTGCGCGCATGCTTGGTGGGGGCCGCCTTTTGACAGTTGGCTGGCCATCGGCTGCGCCAGACCGGGCCTCGCCAGCAGCCATCGGGTCGGACGCGTCCAGGGCGCGGCTGCCGGCAGTATCGGTCGGGACTGCCTGGCGGCCTGGCCCTGTCGACTTTTCCGTCCTGGCGATCAAGTCACCCAGGGGATCGGCGTCCGGCCCGGGCAGCTTCAAGCTGCTGCTTTCCCTGAGCCGCTCGGCAATCAGCGCCTCCAGCGGATCGGTCACCTGGGTCGGGTACAAATCAAACACCAGCCGGTGCTGGTAGGCCGCCACAGGTGTCAGCGTGAACACCTGTGGCGCAATGGCTTGTTTGAGGTCGAACACCAGGCGCACCACACCCGGGCCAAACTGGCCGACGCGAATGCCCGAAATGGTGGGATCGTTGGCGCTGACCTTGGCCACCAGTTCCCTGAGCGCCGGGTTGAGGTCGATGCCTTCCACATCGACGGCCAGGCGCGGGGGGGTTGGTACAAAAGAACTCCTGAACGCCAGTGGCGTGTCTGATTCGATGGTGACGCGGGAATAGTCGGGCGCAGGCCAGACCCTGACGGCCAAAATCGTGGCCCCGCGCGCCAGATGCTGTGCTCCGAGCAGCAACACCAGGGTTGCCGATTGCAGCAAATTGCGGCGTTTCATGGCCTTGACTCATCCAGCGGCAGAGCACCTTGCAGCAGGCTGGCACCCAGCGCAGTCTGGGCGCTCAGGCGCACCTGGCGCGAGGTCTCATCAACCACATCGAGTTGCACGACCAGGTCTGCCAGCGGCGCGCAGCCTGCGGCCCTGTCGGGCCATTCGGCAATCTTGAGGCCGGGGCTGGCAAAGATGTCGCGAAAACCGGCGTCCACCCATTCCCGCGGATCACTGAAACGGTAGAAGTCGAAGTGCCATAGTTTGAAGCCGGGCATTTCATAGGGTTCCACCACGGCATAGGTCGGGCTTTTGATGCGCCCGGTGACACCCAGCGCGTGCAGCAGATGGCGCACCAGTGTGGTTTTGCCGGCACCCAGATCGCCCTTGAGTTCAATGTAGGCCAGCAGCACCTCGGGCCGCGCGGCCAGGGCACGGGCAAAGCGCGCAGTGTCAGCTTCATCGTGCCAGAACAGGCTTTTTACAATGGGCAGGTGATCAAAACCTTGCGGCAACTCAACGGCAGTCAATGGGTCTCCAGAATTCAGCAATGGGGGCAGGCGTTGGGATTTTCCCAAATTGGCGTGGCCGGGGTCGATTTATCGAGCGCAGAACCCGGATTATCGGCGTGGCTTGCGGCCGGATGTCATGGCGAGATGCATTACATGGCAACCCATGGCCTCAAACGGGCGCGCCCGGCCGAACTGGTGCCGGGTACGGTGAGCGTGATCACCGCCCGCATGGACTACCTGCCCGCCAGCACACCCGAGGAGTGGCAGGCGCTTGAAATGAACCGTCTCATGCAACCGTCAGAGGCGTTGGTGTCGGTCTATGCCCGCGGCCGGGATTACCACAAGGTGATGCGCAAGCGCTTGCAGAAGTTGGGCGATCAGATGGCTCAGGCGCTGGGGCCGCTGGGCTACCGCGTGTTCACCGATTCAGCGCCGGTGTTGGAGGTTGAACTGGCGAGCTTGAGCGGCCTGGGTTGGCGCGGCAAGCACACACTGTTACTCAATCGCAAGGCGGGCTCGATGTTTTTTCTGGGCGAAATTTTTGTCGACCTGGCCTTGCCCGCAACCGAACCCTTGACCGACCACTGCGGCCGTTGCAGCGCCTGCATCGAGATCTGCCCGACCCGGGCCATCATCGCCCCGTACCGGCTCGACGCCCGACGCTGCATCTCTTACCTGACGATCGAACACGCGGGCGCCATCCCCGTTGAACTGCGAGCGCTGATGGGCAACCGCATCTACGGCTGCGACGACTGCCAGCTGGTCTGCCCCTGGAACAAGTTTGCCCAACGCAGCGCCGTGCCCGACTTTGACGCGCGCGACGATTTGACCGACCGTCATCTCGTCGACCTGTTTGCCTGGACCGAAGAAGATTTCTTGCGCCGAACCGAAGGCAGCCCGATCCGTCGCATTGGTTTTGAGTGCTGGCAGCGCAACATCGCGGTGGCGCTCGGTAACGCGCTGCGTGGCGGCGCCACTGATCCGTCGTTGTTACGTGCAGCGCTGGTGCGCCAACGGGAATGTAATAGTGCTCTGGTGCGAGAGCACGTAGCCTGGGCGTTGGCGCAGTAGCCCAGTCTCCGCGCCGGGTTCACCG
>JBBINL010000091.1:0-8612 GCA_037443905.1 Burkholderiales bacterium
TGCACGCCGACGGCCGGGTGGTGTTCGGCTCGACGGTCGAACTCGCCGACGAAGAAACCGGCCAGAAAGTCACCTACCAGATCGTGGGTGAAGACGAGGCCGACATCAAACTGGGTCTGCTCAATATCAACAGCCCGATCGCGCGCGCGTTGATCGGCAAGGAAGAGGGTGACGAGGTTGAAGTGCAGGCGCCCGCAGGTCTGCGCCACTACGAAGTGGTGTCGGTCAGCTACCTCTGATGGTCACTCGCGCGCAAGCCTTGTCGCCCTGGCTGGCAGCCTTGTGGTGGGGCAGCCTGACCACTTTGGGTGCGCTGGTGGTGCCGATGCTGTTTGCGAATTTGCCAACGCTGGCGATGGCCGGCGGCATGGCCGCGAAGTTGTTTGCCGCGCAAACGTGGGTCAGTGCCGGCTGCGGTCTGCTATTGTTGCTGATTCTGCGGACGGGCCGATCGTCATCTGACCATGGCCAAACGCAAACCGTGATGTTATTCGTCCTGCTCGGCATGTTGCTGGCGCTGTTGTCGCATTTTGCCGTGGCACCGCGGATTGTGAGCCGCGAGAACCTGCGCCTGTGGCACAGTGTGGGCAGTGCCATGTTTGCGCTGCAGTGGCTGTGTGCCGGCGTGACGTTCTGGAAGCTGATCCGAAAATCCTGATCGTTGGATGGCAGGGTTACTGAAATACGTGAAACCTGGCCTGTCGCGCAAGGTGTCAGGATTGGCTGCGTTGTTTCTTGACGCTGACCTGCTTTGGTTTGGAGCGTTTGACCCGGCCGCCTGAGGTGAGACGCTGGTTGCCGAGCACGCGCAGCGTCTTGACTTCGGGGCGCTGGCCGCCGCGCTTGCTGAACTTGAGCACCTTGACGTCTTTGGGGCCGGGCATGCGGTCTTCGTCGAGCACTTTTTCACGATCGGGACGGGGGCGCCACAGCACCAGCAGCTTGCCGATGTGCTGGATGGGTGCGGCGTTGAGTTCGTCGGCCAGAGCGGCAAGCATGGCTTCGCGCGCGGCCCGGTCGTCCGAGAAAACGCGCACCTTGATGAGGCAGTGGGCATTGAGCGCGGCGTCGGCCTCTTTTTTGACGGCAGCGGTCAGGCCGTCGCCGCCGACCATGACCACGGGGTCAAGGTGGTGGGCGTCGGCGCGATGAACTTTGCGCTGGGCGGGGGTCAGATGAATTTGAGGCATGGCCGTATTATCCGTGAGACTGTAAACACTTTAACCACTTATGAAATCAGCCGTCAAAAGCAGCAAGGTCAACCGGGCCTGGCTCAACGATCACGTCAACGACACCTATGTCAAGCTGGCCCAAAAAGACGGCTTCCGGGCTCGAGCGGCCTACAAGCTGCAGGAAATCGATGACACGCTGCACCTGATCAAGCCTGGCCAGCTGGTGGTGGACCTGGGTTGCGCACCCGGCGCCTGGAGCCAGTATGTGCGGCGCAAGCTGTCGCCCAGATCGGCTACCGGCGGCGGCGCGGCTGTGGGCGAACTCAATGGCCGCATCATTGGCCTGGATCTGCTGCCGATGGAGCCGATCGAAGGCGTGCAGTTCATTCAGGGCGATATTCGCGAAGATGCGGTGCTCGCCCTGCTGGCCGAGCAATTGCAGGGTCGGCTGGCCGATGTGGTGGTGTCTGACATGGCGCCCAATTTGTCGGGCATCAGCTCGGTCGATGCTGCGCGCATCGAGCTGCTGATCGAGCTGGCGCTTGAATTTGCCCAGGCCCATCTCAAGCCCGAAGGGGCGCTGGTGGCCAAAGTGTTTCACGGCGGCAGTTACGACAACCTTGTCCAGCGCTTTCGTGACACCTTTGTCACGGTCAAGCGCATCAAGCCCAAAGCCTCGCGCGACAAATCTGCCGAGACCTATCTGATTGGCATGCAACTCAAGAAATCGTGAATTCCTTGCAATTGCTGTGGCTGCTGGTGATCATTTGCCGTTGCCCGGGCTGAACCACCTAGAATCGGCATATCGAGTGGTCTTTGATCACATGCATTTCTACTGGAGTATGGCTTGAACAATCCATGGTTTTCAAAAATTGCGGTCTGGATGGTCATTGCGATGGTGCTGTTCACCGTCTTCAAGCAATTCGACACGCGTCCGGCAGCTGGCGCCGGTTATCTGGGTTATTCCGATTTTCTGGAAGAAGTCCGGGGTAAACGGATCAAGAGCGCCATCATCCAGGAAGGCCAGACCGGCACCGAAATCATCGCCATCACCAGCGATGACCGCAAGGTGCGCACCACAGCCACCTATCTTGACCGCGGCCTGGTGGGCGATCTGATCGCCAACGATGTCAAGTTCGACGTGAAACCGCGTGAGGAAGGTTCCTTGTTGATGACGCTGCTGGTCAGCTGGGGCCCGATGCTGCTGCTGATTGGCGTCTGGGTCTACTTCATGCGCCAGATGCAGGGGGGCGGCAAGGGCGGCGCCTTCAGCTTCGGCAAGAGCAAGGCGCGCCTGCTCGACGAAAACACCAATTCGGTCACTTTTGCCGACGTGGCCGGCTGCGACGAGGCCAAGGAAGAAGTCAAGGAAGTGGTCGACTTCCTGAAAGACCCGGCCAAATTCCAGAAACTCGGCGGACGCATTCCGCGCGGTTTGCTGCTGGTGGGCCCGCCGGGAACTGGTAAAACCCTGCTCGCCAAATCCATCGCCGGAGAGGCCAAGGTTCCTTTTTTCAGCATTTCTGGATCGGACTTTGTCGAGATGTTTGTCGGCGTCGGTGCCTCTCGGGTGCGCGACATGTTCGACAACGCCAAGAAAAATGCACCCTGCATCATCTTCATCGATGAAATCGACGCGGTGGGTCGCCAGCGTGGTGCTGGCCTGGGCGGCGGCAACGACGAGCGCGAGCAGACCCTGAACCAGATGCTCGTCGAGATGGACGGCTTCGAGACCAACGCCGGCGTGATCGTGGTGGCGGCCACCAACCGTCCTGACATTCTGGATGCGGCGCTGTTGCGCCCTGGGCGTTTTGACCGCCAGGTCTATGTGACGCTGCCCGACATCCGTGGTCGCGAGCAGATTCTGAACGTGCACATGCGCAAGGTGCCGCTGAGCCCGGACGTCAACGCCGCCGTGATAGCCCGTGGCACGCCTGGCATGTCGGGTGCCGATTTGGCCAACCTGTGCAACGAGGCGGCCCTGATGGCTGCGCGTCGCAATGCCCGCACAGTCGAAATGCAGGACTTCGAGAAAGCCAAGGACAAGATTCTGATGGGGCCTGAACGCAAGAGCATGGTCATGCCCGAGAGCGAGCGCCGCAACACCGCCTACCATGAATCGGGCCATGCGCTGATCGGCAAGCTGCTGCCCAAATGCGACCCGGTGCACAAGGTGACCATCATTCCGCGCGGTCGCGCTTTGGGCGTCACCATGAGCCTGCCCGAGCAGGACCGATACAGCTACGACAAGGAATACATGCTCAACCAGATCAGCATGTTGTTTGGTGGCCGGATTGCCGAAGAGGTGTTCATGAACCAGATGACCACCGGTGCCAGCAATGATTTCGAGCGCGCCACCCAGATCGCCCGCGACATGGTGATGCGCTACGGCATGACGGCAGCGCTGGGCCCGATGGTCTATGCCGAAAACGAGGGCGAAGTGTTCCTGGGCCGCTCGGTCACCAAGACCACCAACATGAGCGAAGAAACCATGCAGAAGGTCGACGCCGAAGTGCGCCGCATCATCGACGAACAGTACGCGCTGGCGCGCCGTCTGATCGAGGAAAACAGCGACAAGATGCACGCCATGGCCAAGGCGCTGCTGGAGTGGGAAACCATCGACACCGACCAGCTTGACGACATCATGGCCGGCAAGCCGCCGCGCCCGCCCAAGGACTGGTCACCGCGCATGCCGGCCTCGGGTTCTGATTCAGGAAGCAGCGGTGGCAAGCCTGCGGTCAATCCCGATGCTGCGCCCCACGCGGCCTGATCTGTGATTGCCATCGAACGGGGCTGAGGCCCCGTTTGTTTTTGACCTGTCAGCGGATGCACCTTCAGATGTACTGGCAAACCAGCCGCTATCAAATTGATCTGACCAGTCCCAAAGTCATGGGCATCGTCAACGTCACGCCTGATTCTTTTTCTGACGGCGGCCAGCATGGCACCACCCAGGCGGCGCTCAGGCATTGCGAGCAGCTGATCCGCGACGGGGCCGACATCCTGGACATTGGCGGCGAGTCCACCCGACCCGGTGCACAGCCCCTGAGTCTGGACGATGAGCTGGCGCGCGTGTTGCCGGTGCTGCGTGAGGTCGTCGCGCTGGGGGTGCCGGTGTCGCTCGACAGTTACAAGCCGCAGGTGATGCAGGCCGCGCTCGACCTGGGCGTTGACATCATCAACGACATCTGGGCCTTGCGCTGGCAATACGACCACACGGGCGGGTCTGACTTGCGCGCCACCGAAGTGGTGGCATCGCACCCCGGTTGCGGCGTCTGCCTGATGCACATGCACCGCGAACCCCAAACCATGCAGCTGGCGCCGATGCAGGGTGACGTGGTGTCGCAGGTGCGTTCTTTTCTGGCACAGTCGGCGCAATCCTTGCTGGCGCTTGGCGTGAGCCAATCGAGGATCGTGCTGGACCCCGGCATTGGCTTTGGCAAAACCGTGGCGCAAAATTTTTCCCTGCTGGCGCGACAGGCTGAACTGCTGCAGGCGGGCTATCCGCTGTTGGCGGGCTGGTCGCGCAAGTCGTCACTCGCAGGCATGGTGCCTGTTGGCACACCGGGCGCCATCCTGGCGGCATCCGAGCGGCTGGCGCCCAGCCTGGCGGCGGCGCTGCTGGCCGCCGAGCGCGGCGCATCGGTGCTGCGGGTGCATGATGTCAAGGAAACCGTGCAAGCCTTGCGTGTGCTGGCGGCGATAAGATAGCTGCTGTTCGGATAAGCAATCAGGTGAAGGCAGAACAATGACAAGGCAATATTTTGGTACCGATGGCATTCGAGGTACCGTCGGGCAAGCCCCCATCACGGCCGACTTTGCGCTCAGGCTGGCGCACGCCGTGGGCCGCGTGCTCAAACGCAGCGAGGCCAAGCCCACCGTGCTGATCGGCAAGGACACCCGCATTTCCGGCTACATGCTGGAGAGCGCCCTGGAGAGCGGCTTCAATTCGGCCGGTGTCGATGTGGTGCTGCTGGGCCCCTTGCCGACCCCCGGCGTGGCCTACCTGACGCGGGCGCAGCGCGCCTCGCTGGGCGTGGTCATCAGCGCCAGCCACAACCCGTTTGAAGACAACGGGATCAAGTTTTTCAGTGCCCAGGGCAGCAAACTGTCCGATGCCTGGGAACGCGATGTTGAATTGACGTTGCGCCAGGACCCGGTATGGGCCGATTCTGCCAATCTGGGCAGATCGAGACGTCTGGAAGACGCGGCCGGGCGTTACATCGAATTTTGCAAAAGCACCTTTGCCAACAATCTGACGCTCAAGGGCTTGCGCATCGTGGTGGACGCTGCCAACGGCGCCGCCTACCAGATCGCGCCCAAGGTGTTTCACGAGCTGGGCGCCGAGGTGATCGCCATCGGTTGCGCGCCGGATGGCCTGAACATCAACAAGGACGTGGGTGCCACCCACCCCGAGGCGCTGATCGCTGCTGTCAAGGCGCACCGTGCCGACCTTGGCGTGGCGCTGGACGGCGATGCCGACCGACTGCAGCTGGTCGATGCCCATGGCCGGCTTTTCAATGGCGACGAAGTGCTGTACCTTTTGGTCGACGACCGCCTGCGCCGTGGCGAGACGGTGCCTGGTGTGGTGGGCACGCTGATGACCAACATGGCGGTTGAGCTTGCCCTGCAAGCGCGCGGCGTGCCGCTGGTGCGCGCCAAGGTGGGCGACCGCTATGTGCTCGAAGAACTGGAAAAAAACAACTGGTTGCTCGGCGGCGAAGGTTCGGGCCATTTGCTCGCGCTGGACAAGCACACCACCGGTGACGGGCTGATCTCTGCGCTGCAGGTGCTGCAAACCAGTGTGCGCAGCGGCAAGTCACTGGCAGAACTGCTCAGCGCAGTCACCCTGTTTCCGCAAACGCTGATCAATATCCGCCTCAAACCCGGGCAAGACTGGCAAACCAGCGCCTGGCTCGAATCTGAAACGCGTGCGGTCGAATGCGAACTGGGGCAAAGTGGCCGCGTGCTGATTCGCGCCAGCGGCACTGAACCTCTGGTGCGGGTCATGGTGGAAGCGCGCGACGGGGCCCAGGCCAAAGCCTGTGCTCAGCGCATTGCCAACGCCATCAGCGCCTGATTGTGGTATGACAGCCGTTGCTGACCTGAGGCTTTGCCAGGCCGATTACACCAACCCGCAGCACATGCGGGCGCTGCTCGATCTGCTCGATGGCTATGCCCGCGATCCGATGGGTGGCGCCGAACCCCTGTCGGAGTTTGCCCGCGCCAACCTGCCGCAGGCGTTGGCGGCACGGCCATTCATGTTCAGCGTGCTGGCTTTCGATGACGCGCAAAACGGCCTGCCGGTGGGTCTGGTCAATTGTGTCGAGGGCTTCTCCACCTTTGCCTGCCAGCCTCTGGTCAACGTGCACGACGTGGTGGTGCTGGCTTCGCACCGCGGGCGGCGCGTGGCCGCTCAGATGCTGACGCTGGTGGAACAACTGGCGCGCGCGCGCGGCGCCTGCAAGCTCACGCTGGAAGTGCTCGAGGGCAATGCACCGGCGCAAAAGCTCTACCGTCGTCTGGGTTTCGAGAACTACCAGCTCGACCCGGCCGTGGGCCAGGCTCGGTTCATGCAAAAATGGCTTGAATAAATCGCCCGCACCCAACTCACCCCTATGAACTGGCTCAGAAAACTCCCCGGCTACCAGCGCACCCCCTACGGCTTTGAATTGCGTCTGCTGCGCATGATGCCGCGCGTGCTGGTGCTGGGCACGCTGTTGCCCTTGCTGCTGTCGGGTCTGGCGCGGCTTTTTTACACCGAGGGCACGCCGGCTGAACTTGCCCGGCGCATCGAGGTCTTTGACTTCGGCATGATCGGCCTGGCGGTGCTGCTCTGGACGGCCGCGTTCACCGTGTCCTTTGGTTGTATGGTGGTCTGGATCATGAAAGGCCCGGCCTACGTCGCCGATGGCTACGACGTCTCGCACAGCGACAAGCCCAGACAGGACTGAGCTGTCCTGATACGCCAATGCACACCTTTCTCTGGCACGACTACGAAACCTTCGGTGCCAACACCCGGCAGGCCCGGCCGGCGCAGTTTGCCGCCCTTCGCACCGATGCCGACCTCAACCCCATCGACGCGCCGATCATGCTGTATTGCCAGCCGGCGAACGATTTTTTGCCGGAACCCGAGGCCTGCCTGATCACCGGCATCACGCCGCAGGAATGCCTGCAAAAAGGCCTGCCGGAATACCAGTTTGCGGCGCAGATAGAACAGGCCATCAGCCAGCCCGGCACCGTGGGCGTGGGCTACAACACGATCCGCTTCGACGACGAGATCACGCGTTTCATGTTCTGGCGCAACCTGATCGACCCCTATGCCCGCGAATGGCAAAACGATTGCGGCCGCTGGGATCTGCTGGATGTGGTGCGCACCGCCTACGCACTGCGACCGGACGGCATCGAGTGGCCCACCAAACCCGATGGCAAACCGAGCTTCAAATTGACCGACCTGAGTGCTGCCAACGGCCTGCTGCACGCCTCGGCCCACGATGCCTTGAGCGACGTGCAAGCCACCATTGCCCTGGCCCGGCTGGTCAGGACCGCGCAGCCCAGGCTGTTCGACTTCTGCTTTGGACTGCACAAAAAAGACCGGGTCATGGCCGAACTGGGTCTGCCCACCAGTTTGAGCCACGCCAGGCCGTTTTTGCACATCTCGGGCAGGTTTGCTCCCGAGCGTGGTTGCATGGCGCTGATGTGGCCGCTGGCCATGCACCCGGGCAACAGAAACGAGCTGCTGGCCTGGGACCTGGCCTTCGACCCGAGCGAACTGGCCGATCTGGACGCCACGCAAATCCGGCTGCGCCTGTTCACCAGAACCGATGATTTGCCTGAAGGTGTGCGCCGCCTGCCCGTCAAGTCGGTGCACCTGAACAAGTCGCCGATCGTGATGAGCAATCTCAAGGTGCTCAGTCCCGCCATGGCCGGGCGCTGGGGCATCGACGTGGCAGCCCAGCTGCAGCACGCGGCCGCTGCGCGCGACCTGCCCGACATGAGCGCCATATGGGCGCAGGTGTTTGCCCGGCCTCCAGAGACACCGGTCGATGTCGATCAGGACCTGTATGGCGGTTTTGTCAGTAATGCCGATCGCCGCCGTCTCAACGAGCTGCGCCAATGCAGTCCGATCGAACTGGCCAAGGCCCGGCCCACATTTGAAGACGCGCGTTTGTCCGAGTTGCTGTGGCGCTACCGGGCGCGCAATTTTCCGGACAGCCTTAGTCCGCAGGAAGCACAACGCTGGGAAGCACACCGTGCCGCGCGACTGTTCGACGGCGAGGGCGGCGCGCTGACGCTCGACGCCCTGTTTGAAACACTCGACAAGCTGGCCGAAGACGCCAGCGAGCGCGACGAAGCCATCCTGGGTGCGCTCTACGACTATGCCAGCGAGATAGCGCCGCAGCGCGGGTAAGCCGATTCCAGTCCAGGCTGGGTGCCGCCCTG
>JBBINL010000091.1:8712-11139 GCA_037443905.1 Burkholderiales bacterium
GTGATGACGCCGCAAGAATTCATCGCCAAATGGGGTCCCGGTGGCTTGGCCTATGAGCTCAACGAACGCAGGACACACTGGTGCTCGGTTGAGGCGGGGGTGGTTCGGATGTCGGGGGGCGATTTTAAAAAGCGAAGCGCATGAGCCACCGGCGTCCGAGCCACTCCCGCCTGGTCAACAACGCCAAAGACTGAACCTCAGAACCAATGCCATCCACATTGCCAACGCCGCCAAAAAGCTCAACGATCTCAGGGGTAACTGGCTGAATTCGCCCGAATGGACGCACAAGGTGCCCGAGGTCACCTCACTGGGGATGGACAAGTCGCCGTACCCGGACCGCATCGAGCCCAGACCAGGCATCAGCGCGTCAGACCTCAAGGCGCTGCAAAAACGCACGCTCACCAACCTTTACAACGCCAAACCCGCCTGGCTTGCCATGGCGCACCAGCAGCTCGACCAAGCGGTGGCCGCTGCGTATGGCTGGCAGGATGACACGCCGGACTTGTCCGATGACGAGATTCTCAAGCGCCTGCTGGCGCTGAATCTGGCGCGATCAGGTACTACGGCGTCGTCGTAAAAGTCCGGATCGCGGTTTTGGGCCGAAATGCCTTGCACACCGATTCGTCGGCTTCCAGGTACGGTCCACCGATCAGGTCGATGCAGTAGGGCACGGCGGCAAAGATGCCGGGCACCATGGATTTGCCCGCATCGTCGCGCAGGCCTTCCAGCGTTTCGGCGATCGACTTGGGCTGGCCCGGCAGGTTGATGATGAGGCTCTGCTTGCGGATCACCGCCACCTGGCGCGACAGAATGGCCGTGGGCACAAAGTTCAGGCTGATCTGGCGCATCTGTTCGCCAAAACCGGGCATTACCTTGTGCGCCACCGCCAGCGTGGCCTCGGGCGTGACGTCGCGCAGGGCCGGGCCGGTGCCGCCTGTGGTGAGCACCAGGGCACAGCCGGCGTCCACCAGTTCGATCAGCGCTGCTTGAATAGCGGCCTGCTCGTCAGGGATCAGGCGGGGTTCGAATTGCAGCGGATTCTTCAACGCGCGGCCGAGCCACGCCTGCAAAGCGGGCAGTCCTTTGTCCACATACACGCCGGCCGAGGCACGGTCGCTGACCGACACGATGCCGATCTTGACGGGGGGGTAGGGGTTGGCAACGGGGTTGTTCATGAGGCTTCTCTGGCAGGGCTGAAGGGGATGGTGGTGTCGTCGCGCGGCGGGATGATGCCGAGTTGCTCGCGCACCATCTGGAATAGCTCGCGGTAAGCGCGGCCGTGGCGCGGCAGCGCACCCGGTTTGGAAGGTTTGGCGTCTTTGCGAGCCTGGCGAATCAGTGCGCGCAGTTGCTGGCTGTCGCAACCCGGGCTCTGGTCAATCCAGTGGGCAAAGGCCTCTTCCTCGGCAATCAGCCGGTCGCGCCAGAGTTCGGCCTGGTGCAGCACCAGGTTGTCAGCCGCCGCGCCTTTGGCCTGAGCGTTGAGTGCTTTTTTGACCGCCTCCAGTACCTCGGGTTCGAGCTTGCGCATGAGCTTGCCGATGAACTGCATCTGGCGCCGCTTGCCCTCGAAATTGGTGATGCGTTTGGCCTCGTCGATTGCATCAACCAGCTTGTCGGGCAGGTCCAGCAGGGCCAGCCAGTCGGTGCGCAGCTCCAGCAACTCGGCTCCCAGCTTTTGCAGCTCGGTGCTTTCACGTTTGAGGTCGGTTCGGCTCAGCTCGTCGGTGCCCTTGAGTTCGGCCTTGAGCTCGAGGTCGCGCTCACTGCCTTCGGCGACGAACTCACCCCGCACAAAATAGCCTTTTTTCAATTTTCTTGACATAGGCAAGTATCATAGCCGCGCTATGAACACCTCCAACCCCACCAAGCGCGCCGCCAAGTCGAGCCGATCAGCCACTTCGGCATCTGCCATTAGCACCGATGCTCCGGCCGATGGCTTCAGTTACAGCCGCGCATTCTTTGAAGGCCTGGTCGATTCGGCTCTGGCCCATGCCAGAAAACTGGGCGCCACCGACGCTGCGGCCCATGCCTCGGAAGGCTGTGGCCTGAGCGTTTCGGTGCGCAAGGGTGAACTGGAAAACGTGGAGCGCAACCGCGACAAGTCGCTGGGCATCACGGTGCACCTGAGCCAGCGCCGGGGCAGCGCCAGCACTTCCGATTTTTCACAGGCCGCCATTGAACAAACCGCGCAGGCCGCGTTCGACATTGCCCGTTTCACCGCCGACGACCCGTTTGCCGCCTTGCCCGATGAAGCCGACATTGCCCGCGTTGACGAGCAACGCACCGACCTGGAGCTGTTTTTCCCCTGGGCGATCACCAGCGAGCACGCGGCTCATATTGCGCTGCGGGCCGAAGCGGCCGCGTTTGCCGTGGACAAGCGCATCAGCAACAGCGAAGGCGCCAGCGTGTCGGCGCAGCAGTCGC
>JBBINL010000092.1:0-11102 GCA_037443905.1 Burkholderiales bacterium
CCGGTAGTCAAGTCGAAAATTCACGTTGATGCCGAGACCAAGGGCACCATGTCGCGCATGGACCTGCGCAAAATTCAAGATACCAGAATCGAATGCGCCCGCAATTTGCACGCCTGGATCACCACTGACCCGGTCAAGTCCGACGTGGTCGATGATTACCGGTTGGCCAATGCCTCATGCAGGGCTTGGGTCGCGTGAAGCCGGAAAGCGTCGCGTCTTTCTTGCGTTGATCTGCCGCAAACGAGTTCAGCCAGCCAACTGCTTGGGCACTCGGCGTCCACATGGACAGCGCCGGCGATGGTGATCTGTTCGGCCTGGGGCAATGCGGCCATGATGTTGCGCGCGTTGCCGTCTGCGTTGCAGGCTGAAGGCTCGGCGGTGATGACCACGGCACGGGATCCAAGCTTGCGGGCTGCGCTGGCACCCAAACCATTCATGTCGACCGGATCGAGTCCGACCCAAAACTTGACCTGCGGTGACTCAGCGGCCGCCAGCAAGCTCGACATCCCACCCGCAGAGAATCCCAGCAAGCCCACGCGCGAAGGGTCGATGCGCTTCGACCAGGAATCGCCGGAACCAAAGTATGTCTGCAGTTCCGATATGAAGCGGCCGTTGCGGGCGTGGTCTGACTGTGTCGGCAGGTCGGGAACAACGGCCACGAAACCCTCTTTGGCCAGATGCTGCCCCCAGCCGGACATGTTGTGGCGGTCGCGCAAAAAGCCGTGGACGATGATCACCATGGGTGCCTGTGCGGCGCTCTCGGGCCAGTACACATCCACGTCGCTGACACCAGCCGGAAGTTGCACGCGCATGGTTTCAAAAGCTGCCATGGTCTCGCTGGACTGGCTGGGGTGCGCGCAGGAGACCACTCCCCCTGCAATCGCCACCAATACCATCAGGGCAGCCAGTCCGGTGTAAGAACGTCGCTTGAACACGCGCTTCATGGGCATGATGTCAGGTGCGCCAGGATGAACCAAAGGTGACCGGGCCATTGGGCGGATCATTGACGGGTCTGGGTCTGAAAATCTCACAAATGCGGACAAGCTTTGGTGAGACAGCTGGTCATATTATGCCGATGGACATGGAACAGGATGATGGCCAGAAATCGGCAAGACCGGGGCAAAGCCGTGCGGTGGCAGCCCGCTTACCCTGGGCCAATGGCTTACGCGCTGCATGGATCACCTTCGCCCCGGATAATGGGCCATGGTCAAAAAACTGACTCTCTTGACACGAACCAGTCTGGTGGCGGGTATTGTCCTGATGGCGCAAGCTGCGCTGGCGCAGGACAGCGCTCACACCTCGGCATTCCCGCGCGGCAGCTGGGCGACTGCGCCCAGGCATTCTGCCGGCATCGCGCCCGATCCGGTGCAACTGGTCGATCTCGCCATCGTTCAGGTCTATGCCGCGCCGACCTATGGCTGGCGCGGTTTTTTTGCGGTGCATCCCTGGATCATCTACAAGCGCAGCGGCGAGACGGCCTACACCCGTTTCGATGTGGTCGGCTGGCGTGCGCCGCAGGTGGTGCAGCGCAACTACGCTGTGCCTGACGGACTCTGGTACGGGGCAACTCCTGAGCTTCTGGTGGATCATCGGGGAGAAACGGCCCAGTCCATGATCGATGGCATCGAAGCCGCCGTGGCAAGCTACCCCTATGCCAACCAGTACCGCAGCTACCCCGGTCCCAACAGCAATACTTTTCTGGCGCACATCGGCCGACAGGTGCCCGCGCTCCAGCTCGACTTGCCAGCGAACGCGATCGGCAAGGATTACCGACCTTTGACGAGCCCGGTGGGCGTGTCCTCTACCGGCTCAGGTCTGCAAGTTGGACTGCTGGGCCTGCTTGGCGTCAGCGTGGGCGTGCAGGAAGGGCTCGAATTCAATGTGCTGGGGCTGAATTTTGGCATTGACCTCAACACCCCTGCGCTGCGCTTGCCCTTCTGGGGACGTCTGGGCTTGAAAGATGCGAGCATGCCCAGCCCCGTGCCAGGTCCGGACCACGCCCTGACTGATCGATAGCTCACTTACTGGATGCGGCGCACCGGGAAAACCGCCTGTCAAAGAGGAACTGGATTTGAAGACCGCAAGCCAATTTGTCGAGTAAATCGACAGCTTGCGGGAATCCCGTCAGCGCCATATTCTCCCGGTGGTCGGTTTTGTGGTCGCTTTTGCTGAAGCGGCCATGATCGGGGCGATTGCGGGCTGGTTTGCGGTGGTCGCCCTGTTTCGTCAGGCTTGAGCGTCAACGCTGGCAGAGCCTGAATTCATGAAAAGTGCCGGCGCATACTTTTCATGACACACTGCACGGCAGCGCAAACCCATTTTCAGACCAACCCAGGATTCACCATGCTTTTTGAACCCTTCACCGCGACGGACATGAGTACGTTCCATACACCTGGCACCAAAGGCTACACCGACTATCCGGGCCTGTCCGCCTGAGCGTCGTCATTGACCGGCATGGGTGATGTGATTCTCTTGCTGGCATGGTGAGGGTTCTGAAGTCCATTGACTGGGCCGCGCCCTGGCTGTTGCCCTGGCGCGCCCTGGGCGAGGCCTTGGCGCGCGACGTGCTTGCTGGCATGGCACAGTCAGATGCCATGAATCAGACCGGATTGACCCCGGTGCGCTTTGTTCCGCAAAACGCGTTGCCCACTGGCGTGGCCTATGAGCAGTACATTTTTGCCACCGGGCGCGTGCCCACCCGGGATGGCCTGCATGATTTTTTCAATGGTCTGGTGTGGATGGCATTCCCGCGCACCAAGAAGCGTTTGAATGCGCTGCAGGCGGCGGAGATTCAACGCACTGGCATCCAGTCTGAGCGCGGACCAGTGCGTGATGCCTTGACCCTGTTCGACGAGAATGCGGCCCTTTTGCATGCCCCCGAAGCCTTGTGGGCCGCGCTGTTGGCGAAAGACTGGCAGCGTCTTTTCGTCGAGTTGCGCCCGCTGTGGCGCGAGGCACATCTGGTGCTGTTTGGCCACGCCTTGCTGGAGAAGCTGGTGTCACCCAGAAAATCCATCACGGCCCATGTCTATCGCGTTGATGCAGCTGGCCATTGCATAGCGAGTATGGATGCCTGGCTGGCGCAGGATCTCGACGCCGAGAAGTTGGCTGCCAAGCCGTTTGCCCATTTGCCGGTTCTGGGAGTGCCGGGTTGGTGGCCTGCCAACGAAAATCCGGATTTTTACCAGGATAACAGCGTGTTTCGACCGCACCGGCAGTTGCCGACCGGTGTCTTGACCGATACTCAAGTCATCTTTGGATTCAACGGAGAACACTCATGAGCGACACCCATCCGGTCAATGCACACGTTCTGATCGACAACACAAGACTTTTGATTGCCGATGCGGAAGAACTGCTTCGATTGATGGCAGATCAGGCCAGCGAAAGTGCGACGGACCTGCGCTTTCGGCTGGAAGACAAAATTGCAAGACACAAGAAGGAACTGCTCCGGCTGCAACAGGCAACGATCAGCCAAGTCAGGGAAGTGGGGCAGGCCACCGATGAGTATGTTCATCATGAGCCATGGAAGGCCATCGGCATGGCAGCGGGCCTAGCCTTCATTCTTGGTTTGCTGGTCTGCCGCGGCAGGGAATGAATATCCCGTTGATCAGCGACCACGCTTTATCATGAACCGGTTATGCAATACCGGGTCACGGCCAGTGACCGGTGCCGGCCCGCAACGTCACCATGCGCGTTTGAAAGAATCATCATGTCAGCCATACCCTCTTCCCTGAGCGACGACCTGGGCACTGACCGCCAGCTTGCCCAGTTGCGCATTCCACCGCACTCCATAGAGGCCGAATCCAGCGTGCTGGGCAGTCTGCTGCTGGACAACGCCGCGTGGGATCGCGTCAGTGACGTCATTGGCGAAAACGACTTTTACCGCTTCGAGCACCGTCAGGTGTTTGCTGCCCTGAGCCAGTTGATCAATGCTGGCAAGCCGGCAGACGTGATCACGGTCTACGAGCAGTTGCAGAGTATCGGCAAAGCCGAGGAAATCGGTGGCCTGCTTTATCTGAATGCCCTGGCGCAATACGTGCCAAGTACCGGCAATATTCGCCGGTATGCCGAAATCGTTCGCGAGCGCTCCATTTTGCGCAAACTGGTGACCACCAGCGAAGAAATATCAGCCAACGCCTTCAACCCCAATGGGCGGCCCGTGGCAGCCATTCTGGATGAGGCCGAGCAGAAAATCTTCAACATCGGTGAAGAGGGCGCGCGTACCAAACAGGGCTTTCAGACCATGGACAAGCTGGTTGTCGAGTTGCTGGACCGCGTCCAGGAGATGGCCGACAACCCCAATGACGTGACTGGTGTGCCCACGGGTTTTTACGACCTGGATCGCCTGACAGCCGGCTTGCAGGGTGGCGACCTGATTGTGCTGGCGGCACGCCCGTCCATGGGCAAAACCGCCCTGGCCATCAATATTGCCGAGCATGTGGCCTTGAACGAAGGTTTGCCGGTGGCTGTGTTTTCGATGGAAATGGGCGCGGCCCAGTTGGCGGTGCGTGTTGTCGGCTCCATCGGCCGCATCGACCAGGGCCACCTGCGTACCGGCAAATTGACCGATGAAGAATGGCCGCGCCTGTCCGAAGCCATCGAAAAGCTGCGCACCATCTCGCTGCACATCGATGAAACGGCCGGTTTGACTTCGAGTGAGTTGCGTGCCAATGCGCGCAGGTTGTCGCGGCAATGCGGTCAACTGGGCTTGATCGTGGTGGACTATCTGCAGTTGATGAGCGGCTCCAACGACAGCGATGGCGAAAACCGCGCTACCGAGCTTGGTGAAATTTCACGCGGCTTGAAGATGCTGGCCAAGGAACTCAAGTGCCCGGTGCTGGCGCTTTCGCAGCTCAACCGCAGCGTGGAAACCCGGCCCGACAAACGCCCCATGATGAGTGATTTGCGCGAGTCGGGCGCCATTGAGCAGGATGCCGACATCATCATGTTCATCTACCGTGACGAGTACTACACCAAGGATGCCTGCAAGGAGCCGGGTGTGGCCGAAGTCATCATCGCCAAGCAGCGCAACGGCCCCACAGGCGTGGTCAAACTGACGTTCCTGAACAAGATCACCAAGTTCGAGTCGATGGCGCATGGCGCCAGTGGGGATTATTGAAACCTTGCGGCTCAGACCACGCGCACTGCGATGAGCGCTGACTCCGGCTGATCAGAGCACCTCACTGGCAAAATCTGCCAGCCGCGAGCGTTCGCCACGTGCCAGCGTGATGTGGCCGCTGTGCTGCCAGCCCTTGAACTTGTCCACGGCGTAGGTCAGGCCGGATGACCCTTCGGTCAGGTAGGGTGTGTCGATTTGCGCAATGTTGCCCATGCAGATGATCTTGGTGCCGGGACCGGCCCGGGTGATCAGGGTTTTCATCTGCTTGGGCGTCAGGTTTTGCGCCTCGTCAATGATCACGTACTTGTTCAAAAAGGTTCGCCCGCGCATGAAGTTCATGCTCTTGATCTTGATGCGGCTGCGAATGAGCTCGTTGGTGGCGGCGCGGCCCCATTCGCCGGCGGCGGTGTCGGTTTTGCCCAGCACTTCCAGGTTGTCGTCGAGCGCGCCCATCCATGGCCCCATTTTTTCTTCTTCGGTGCCAGGCAGAAAACCAATGTCTTCGCCCACGCTCACGGTGGCTCGGGTGACGATGATTTCGGTGTAGCGCCGGTCGTCGAGCACCTGCGTCAGCCCCGAGGCCAGTGCCAACAGCGTTTTGCCGGTACCGGCCTGGCCGGTCAGGGTGACAAAGTCCACCTCCGGGTCCATCAGCAGATTCATGGCAAAGTTTTGTTCGCGGTTGCGGGTCGAGACGCCCCATACCGCATTTTTCAGATGGGTAAAATCTTTCAGGGTTTTGAACACCGCAGTCTTGCCGCGAATTTCAATCACCTTGGCGTACAGGCTGGGCTCGCCGGGCGTTTCAAAATAGACGAACTGGTTGATCAGCAGATGCGGCACCACTGGTCCGCTGACGCGATAAAACGTGTGGACGCCTTGCTGCCAGCTTTCCACCTTGTTGCCATGGGTGCTCCAGAAATCTGCCGGCAGCGCGTAGGCGCCGCTGTACAGCAGGTCGCCATCGTCCAGGGTTTTGTCGTTCTGGTAATCATCGGCATTCAAGCCCAGGGCGCGGGCCTTGACGCGCATGTTGATGTCCTTGGATACCAGCACCACATCGCGCGGTGCATGCTGTTTGCGCAAGGCTTCCACCACGCCCAGAATCTGGTTGTCCGCTTTGCCCTGGGGCAGGCTGGTGGGCAGGTCATAGTTGAGGAACTGGGTCTGAAAGAACAGTCGGCCCCGTGCCTCGCTGTGGCCGGTGGAATCCAGCCTTAGCCCGTTGCTGATGTCCGATCCCTGGTGCTCTGCCAGTGCATCCAGCGAGCGGCTGGCCTGGCGCCCGTTGCGGGCTACTTCGGTCATGCCTTTTTTATGGGCATCGAGCTCTTCGAGCACGATCATGGGCAGGAAGACATCGTGCTCTTCGAAGCGGAACAGGCAACTGGGGTCGTGCAACAGCACATTGGTATCGAGCACAAACAGTTTGCTGGTGCCCTCCTTGCGGCGGGTTTTGGGGAGTGCCGCTTTGGATTGGGCGGAACCACTGCGTCGCCTGGTGGCGGACTGGGGGGCAGCCACGGTCTTCACAATTTCCTTGAGTTCCACAGGGGGGACTGGCTGGAACATCGTTTGTTCGACTGCTTCCTGGTTCTCAGGAGCCTTTGCGGGCAGCGTTTTGCCGGCACTGCCCCTGGCTCTGGGACGCGCTGGCACATTGAAGTCCTGCACTGACAGCAAGGCGGCACGCTTGGACGGTGCGGTGGGCAAAGGCATGGATGACTCCTGCGCGTTAGGATAGTTGCGGGTTCAATAACGAAACAGCCGCCATGTCTCCAGGGCGGCTGTTACAGGTTTCATGAAAACTTGGGGCATGTGACTGATTATGCACGGGCCTTTGTGACACAGCCGTCTGAGGCAGATTCAACCGCTGCAGGCAAGCCCTTGCATCGTCAAGCCAATGCTGGTGCTTTGTGAAGCTCCTTGACGGCTTTAAGTACGTCGTCCACATGGCCTGGCACCTTGAGGCCGCGCCATTCTTGCTTGAGCAGACCGTCGGCGCCGATCAGGAAGGTGCTGCGCTCGATGCCCTTGACCTTTTTGCCATACATGATCTTGTTTTTGACAACGCCGAACATGTGACACATCTTTTCCTCGGTGTCGGCAATCAGCTCGAAAGGCAGTTCGAGCTTGGCCTTGAATTCTTCGTGGGAGCGCATGTTGTCGCGCGAGACGCCAAAAACAGTGGCGCCGGCTTTCACAAAATCTTTGTACCTGTCGCGAAACTGCATGGCTTCGGTGGTACAACCCGGGGTATTGTCTTTGGGGTAAAAGTACAGAATGACCACATGTCCCAGGTGTGACGTGTTGGTGACCCGGATACCGCCAGTAGCATTTGATTCAAATTCAGGGATGGGTTTGTTGACAACTATCGCCATGTTTCTTCGATCTCGTGTGACAGGATGCGTCGGTCTCTCAAGTCGCGGACACTATCCTCTTAACGCGCTTGTGCGCCCTCGACTGCAAGGCCCATATTTTACTCCGATTCGGCAGCCGGGTTCGGCAGGGAAATTCCCGGTGGCCAGTATCGACTGCCGTGCTATGACACGGTAGCGGTTTCGAACAGCAACGCAACGGCCACATGGCGGCCTTCGCCAGCCAGGATGTTGTAGGTGCGGCAGGCGGCCTGGGTGTCCATGGATTCGATGCCGATCTGGCGCTCGATCAGGGCGCGGGTCAAGGCCGCCGCAGGAAAGCGCAGGCGCCTTCCGCTGCCGAAAATCACCAGCTCGGTTTGCAGTTGCGCCAGTTGCGCGAAGTGCTCGTCGGTCAAATCCTCGAAGCGGTCACATGGCCAGTCAAAACGCCGGCCATCCGAGGCAATGACCACGCTGCGGGTCAGTTGTTCGTCGCCCACCTGCACCCAGCCCGCGCCATAAGATCTGATGGATGGCGCACTGATGATGTCAGGGTAAATTTTCATGGGGCGGAGCTCGTTGGGCAAACACTATTGGATGAATAAAACTTGTGGTCAAATTATAGATTTCACTCACCAGTGACCATGACCGGAGGGACTTTGAAGACCATACGTAAATCAGCCAAACTGGCCAATGTCTGTTATGACATTCGCGGCCCGATCATGGACGCCGCGCGCCAGATGGAAGAAGAGGGTCACAAGATCATCAAGCTCAACATCGGCAACCTGGCGGTGTTCGGTTTTGACAGCCCGGAAGAAATCCAGCAGGACATGATCCGCAACCTGCCCAATTCGGCGGGCTACTCGGACAGCAAGGGCATTTTTGCGGCGCGCAAGGCGGTCATGCACGAAACCCAGAAGCAGGGCATCAAAGGCGTCACACTCGATGACATTTACCTGGGCAACGGCGCCAGTGAACTGATCGTTATGGCCACCAACGCCTTGCTCGACGATGGCGACGAGCTTTTGCTGCCATCGCCCGACTACCCGCTGTGGACCGCGGCAGCCAGCCTGTCGGGCGGAACGCCGGTGCATTACCTGTGTGACGAGGCCAATGGCTGGATGCCCGACCTGGCCGACATCCGCGCCAAGATCACCCCGCGCACCAAGGGCCTGGTGGTGATCAACCCGAACAACCCGACGGGTGCGCTGTACTCCGACGAATTGCTCAAGGACCTGGTGCAGATTGCCCGTGAACATGGCCTGGTGGTCTTCGCTGATGAAGTCTATGACAAGGTGCTTTATGAAGGTGCCAGGCACACGGCCCTGGGCTCGCTCAGTGACGATGTGCTGACACTGACGTTCAATTCGCTGTCAAAAAGCTACCGCTCGTGCGGTTACCGCGCGGGCTGGATGATTGTCTCGGGCGACAAAAAACTGGCCAAAGACTATATCGAGGGCTTGAACATGCTCTCCAACATGCGCTTATGCTCCAACGTGCCGGGGCAGTGGGCGATTCAGACGGCGCTGGGCGGCTACCAGAGCATCAATGATCTGGTCTGCGAAGGTGGCCGTCTGCGGCGTCAGCGCGACCTGGCTTATGAACTCATCACGGCGATTCCGGGGGTGAGCTGTGTCAAGCCCATGGCCGCGCTGTACATGTTTCCCAAGCTTGACCCGCTGATGTACCCGATTGCAGACGATCAGCAGTTCTTTCTTGAGCTGTTGCAGGAAACCAAGGTGATGCTGGTGCAGGGCACAGGCTTCAACTGGCCGGCACCCGATCATTTCCGCATAGTGTTTTTGCCGCATGAAGACGAACTGCGCGAAGCCATTGGCCGGGTGGCCAAATTTCTTGAAGGCTACCGCAAGCGGCACAGCAACTGAATCAATTTTTCTCATCAATCCTATGAAACCTATTCAAGTCGGCCTGCTGGGCATCGGAGTCGTGGGCTCGGGCACGTTCAATGTGCTCAAGCGCAACCAGGAAGAAATCAAGCGTCGCGCCGGGCGCGGCATCCATATCACCATGGTGGCCGATCTGAACGTGGCGCGCGCCCGGGAACTCGTTGGTCCGGGTGTCGCCGTCGTTGATGATGCTCGCGCTGTCATTGCCAACCCCGACATTGACATCGTGATCGAACTCATTGGCGGCTATGGCATTGCCAAGACATTGGTACTCGAAGCCATTGCGGCCGGCAAACATGTGGTGACCGCCAACAAGGCGTTGCTGGCCGTGCACGGCACCGAGATTTTTGCCGCAGCATCTGCCAAGGGTGTGATGGTGGCGTTTGAAGCCGCTGTGGCCGGTGGCATTCCGATCATCAAGGCGCTGCGTGAAGGCCTGACGGCCAACCACATCCAGTGGATTGCCGGCATCATCAACGGCACCACCAATTTCATCCTCAGCGAAATGCGCGACAAGGGCCTCGACTTTGCCGTGGTGCTCAAGCAAGCGCAAGCACTGGGCTACGCCGAAGCCGACCCTACCTTCGACATCGAAGGGATCGATGCGGCGCACAAGGCGACCATCATGAGTGCCATTGCATTTGGCATCCCGGTGCAGTTCGACAAGGCTTATGTCGAGGGCATCACCAAGCTGGGTGCAGACGACATCAAATACGCCGAGCAACTCGGTTACCGCATCAAGCTGTTGGGTATCACCAAGCGCACCCCCAAGGGTATTGAGCTGCGCGTCCACCCCTGCCTGATACCCGCCAAGCGCCTGATTGCCAACGTCGAAGGCGCCATGAACGCCGTGGTGGTGCAGGGCGATGCGGTCGGCACCACGCTTTATTACGGCAAAGGCGCGGGCTCCGAGCCCACGGCCAGCGCCGTGATTGCCGACCTGGTGGATATCACCCGCCTGCACACGGCGGATGCCGCGCAGCGTGTGCCGCATCTGGCTTTCCAGCCCAACGCCCTGAGTGACCTGCCGGTTCTGCCCATGGGCGAGGTGGTCACCAGCTATTACCTGCGTCTGCGTGTGGCCGATGAAACCGGAGTGCTGGCCAGGGTCACGGGCATTTTGGCTGAGGCCGGCATCAGCATCGACGCGGTGTTGCAACGCGAAGCCGATGAAATCAGGAACCAAGTCGCTGCCGGGCAGCCACAGGTGCCGCAAACCGATGTCATCATCCTGACCCATGATTGTGTCGAAGCCCGCATGAATGCCGCCATTGCCCAAATGCAGGCGCTGCCGACCGTGCTCGAGCCCATCACCCGCATACGCAAGGAAGAGCTGGCCTGACATGAAGTACATCTCGACCCGGGGCGACCAAAGCCCCAAGCATTTTTGCGACATCCTGCTCGAGGGCCTGGCACCCGATGGCGGCTTGTACCTGCCTGAGCATTACCCGCCGGTCGATGACGCCACCTTGAGCCGCTGGCGCAGCGTTTACCGCAGCCAAGGGTATGCCGAGCTGGCGTTTGAGGTGCTGTCGCTTTACATTGACGAAATCCCTGCCGCCGACCTGAAGGCGCTGTGCCACAAGACCTACACGGCTGCAGTTTTCGGCTCCCCCGAGATCGTGCCCTTGCGACCGCTGGAGCATGGCATCTGGCTCGAGGCCCTGTCCAACGGCCCGACGCTGGCGTTCAAGGACATGGCCATGCAGTTGCTGG
>JBBINL010000093.1:0-11070 GCA_037443905.1 Burkholderiales bacterium
TGAAGCCCGAGAACCGCGCGCGTTTCAAGGCCGATCAGCGCGCCTACCTGGACGAATGGCCGATGACCGAAGACCAGAAGCAGGCGGTGATCGACCGTGACCTGAACCGCTGCATGGCGCTGGGCGGCAATATTTACTTTTTGGCGCGCATCGGTGCCACCGATGGCCTGAATTACCAGCAAATGGCCGGGTCGATGACCGGCATGACCGAGATGGAATACCGCGCCATGATGCTCGCCGGTGGCCGCAGCATCGACGGCAACCGTTACCCGGGCGAGGACGGCAACGCCCAGCCGCAACACCAACCCCAGGGCGCCGCTGCCCAGAAAGCAAAGGCTTGACCATGGCACGCATCACCGCATCGGTTTACACCTCGCACGTACCGGCCATCGGCATTGCGCTGGATCAGCACAAGACGGCCGAGCCCTATTGGAAAAACGTTTTTGATGGCTACGAATATTCCAAACAATGGATGAAGGACAACCAGCCCGACGTTATTTTTCTGGTCTACAACGACCACGCCACCGCGTTCAGCCTCGACATGATCCCCACCTTTGCGTTGGGCACGGCGGCCGAGTTCCCGGTGGCCGATGAAGGCTGGGGCCCGCGCCCGGTGCCCAAGGTGATCGGTCACCCGGAGCTGGCCGCGCACATTGCGCAGGCAGTGATTCAGAGCGACTTTGACTTGACGATCTGCAACAAGATGCCGGTGGACCACGGCCTGACCGTGCCGCTCTCACTGATGTGCGGCGCGCTCGACCCGGTCAAGGACGCCTGGCCTTGCCCGGTGATCCCGTTTCATGTGAACGTGGTGCAGTACCCGGTGCCGTCGGGTGCGCGCTGCTTTGCCCTGGGGCAGGCGATTCGCCGTGCGGTGGAAAGCTTTGACGAAGACCTGAACGTCCACATCTGGGGCACCGGCGGCATGAGCCACCAGTTGCAGGGGCCGCGCGCCGGGCTGATCAACCGCGCCTGGGACAACGCCTGGCTCGACCAGCTGATTGCCGACCCGGTGGCTTGCTCCAAAGTGCCGCACATCGACTACGTGCGCGAGGCTGGCAGCGAAGGCATCGAGCTGGTGATGTGGCTGATTGCCCGCGGTGCCATGGCCGACGTCGCCGGCGGCAAGTCGCCAGTGGTCAAACACCGCTTCTACCATGTGCCTGCGAGCAATACGGCGGTGGGACACTTGATATTGCAGGATGCGTAGGTTGGTCCTCGCTTGGAATGACCGTACTCGGGGGTCCGCACAGTGCGCAGGGCATCCGGCTGCTTTGTAGGAGTCGCGCCCCCGCGAAGAATGTCTGCTTGAAAGCACCAAATCATTTCTCAATTCAAACAAGGAATCCTTATGAAACCCATCAAAGTCGCACTGGCGGGTGCCGGTGCCTTTGGCATCAAACACCTCGACGGCATCAAGAACATCGAAGGCGTTGAAGTGGTCTCGCTCATCAGTCGTGAGTTGGACAAGACCCGCGAGGTCGCCGCCAAATACGGCATTGGCCATGTCACCACCGAGCTGTCTGAAAGCCTGGCGCTCAAGGAGGTGGATGCCGTCATCTTGTGCACGCCCACACAGATGCACGCCTCGCAGACGCTGGCCTGCCTGCAGGCGGGCAAGCATGTGCAGGTGGAGATTCCGCTCTGCGACGTGCTCAAGGATGGCGAACAAGTAGCGCAGCTGGCTGCGCAATCGGGTCTGGTTGCCATGTGCGGCCACACCCGGCGCTTCAACCCCAGCCACCAGTATGTGCACCAGCAAATCACGGCAGGCAAGTTCAACATCCAGCAGATGGATGTGCAAACCTACTTTTTCCGCCGCAGCAACATGAACGCGCTGGGCCAGCCGCGCTCTTGGACCGACCATTTGCTGTGGCACCACGCCGCCCACACGGTGGACCTGTTCGCTTACCAATGCGGCAGCCCGGTGGTCAAGGCCAACGCGATCCAAGGGCCGATTCACCCCACGCTGGGCATTGCCATGGACATGAGCATTCAGCTAAAAAGTGCCAATGGCGCCATCTGCACGCTGAGCCTGAGCTTCAACAACGACGGCCCGCTGGGCACCTTTTTCCGCTACATCGGCGACAGCGCCACCTACATTGCCCGTTACGACGACCTGTTCAACGGCAAGGAAGAAAAGATCGACGTGTCAGGCGTGGCGGTCAGCATGAACGGCATCGAACTGCAGGACCGCGAATTTTTTGCCGCCATCCGCGAGGGTCGTCAGCCCAACAGCAGCTTAGGCCAAGTGTTGCCGTGTTACCGGGTGCTGCATGCGCTGGAGCAGCAGTTGGTTGGGTGAGGGAAGCCATGGGCATCCGCAGAGGCAAACCGCAATGAAGTGATCGGTATGTGACGCAATGCCAGAGAAAACAAAGGCCAAGAAATAGATCGCAAGCCCAGCTGACCGCCTGCTGGCCGCCGGTCGCTACCCGTCGGATTCTGTTTTCAAATTGTCAATTGCCAAATAGTTCGGAATGTGTGCCTGACCGGACAAAGTTAATCCAGTGGGCGCCAAGCTGGCCGATCAGCATGAAGTTGACTCCGAGGTGGCACATCACGGATCTGCCCACAGTCTTTCCAAGCGGTGATCAAGCAATGTCGGGCCAAGCAGCGCGTCATTGGCGTGCAGGGCTCGGGTCGGCTTCAGGCCAGGTCGAGTCGGGGCGATTTCATGCACCGCGAGTATGGGCACAAATGGATGGCCGCTGTTGGAAATAACCGACACCACGGCCCCGCGGGCGGTGCTACCTTCCTGTTTTTTGAAATTCCCGAAGGAAACATCATGCCCAAAACCCTGATCGAGCCGTTTCGCATCAAAAGTGTCGAACCGATCCGCATGACCACGCGCACAGAGCGCGAGCAACTGCTGGAAGCCGCCAAGCTCAATGTGTTCAAGCTGCACGCCGAAGACGTGCTGATCGACTGGCTCACCGACTCCGGCACCGGCGCCATGTCGAGCCGCCAGTGGGGCGCCATCATGGAGGGCGACGAAAGCTATGCCGGGGCGCGCAGCTTTTACCGGCTCGAAAAGGTCATCCAGGACATCACCGGCATGCAGTTTTTTGTGCCCACGCACCAGGGCCGCGCAGCCGAAAAGGTGCTGTTCACGGCAGCTTGCAAAAAGGGTGATGTGGTGCCCAACAATTGCCACTTCGACACCACCCGGGCCAATCTGGAATACCTGGGCATCGAGGCGCTGGATCTGGTGATTGCCGAGGGTCTGCAGCCTGCCACGCTGCATCCGTTCAAGGGCAATATCGACCTGGAGCGGGTGGATTCGCTATTGAAGGAGCGGGGCGATCAGATCCCGTTTGGCATGATCACCGTGACCAACAACACCGGCGGCGGCCAGCCGGTGTCGATGGCCAACATCCGGGCCTACGCCAAGCTGCTCAAAAGCCATGGCAAGCCTTTCATCATGGATGTCTGCCGGTTCTCCGAAAACGCCATGTTCATCAAGATGCGCGAGCCGGGCTACGAAAACACGCCGATCAAAGCCATCGTGCAGGAAATGTTTTCTTACGCCGATGGCGCCACCATGAGCGCCAAGAAGGACGGCATGGTCAACATTGGCGGTTTCATCGTGCTGCGCAACGAGGAGTGGATGGACGCGGTGCGCAATGTGCTGATCATGACCGAGGGCTTTCCCACCTACGGCGGCCTGGCCGGGCGCGACCTTGAGGCCCTGGCCGTGGGCCTGGAGGAAGGCATGCAGGAAGACTACCTGCGCTACCGCCTGCGCACCGCCGAATACCTGGGTGAGCGCCTGGAGGCGGCCGGTGTGAACTTTGTCAAACCCACCGGCGGCCACGCGGTGTACATCGACGCGCGCACCGTGCTGCCCGACATGCCGGTTGCGCATTACCCGGCCTGGGCGCTGTGCAATGCGCTGTACCTGGAGGGCGGCATTCGCGGTGTGGAAATCGGCTCGGTGATGTTTGGCAAGCGCCTGGCCGACGGCACCGAGACCTACCACAGCATGGAACTGGTGCGGCTGGCTTTCCCGCGGCGCATGTACACGCAAAGCCATTTTGACTACGCCGCCGAGGTCATTGCCGAGGTCAAGCAAAAAGCCGCCGACATCCGCGGCGTGCGCATCACCAGGCAGCCGCAGTTCTTGCGGCATTTCACCTGCGAGTGTGCCTGGGTGTGAGGAGCAAGACCCTCACTTGGCCGCGTTGAGCCGTTTCACTCCGGCCACAAATCGCGCCAGCGTGTTGGACAGTACACCGCTCGGGATGGTGATCTCGATCAACTGGAACCTGCCGCGTGTGGCCATCGCCTGGTCCAGCGCGGCTTTCAGCTCGGAGCGGGTGACCACGCGTACACCGTCGCCACCCAGGCCCGCAGCCATTTCGGCAAAGCCCCAGTGGCTGAGGTCGTTGAAGCGGGATTCGGGCTGGAAGGTGCGCAGCATTTCCCAGCTGGCGTTGTTGAACACCAGCACGATCGGGTCCCAGCCGTAGCGGCGGCAGTTGCCCAGCTCCCAGCCGGTCATCTGGAACGCGCCGTCGCCCACCAGGATCAGCGGGCGCTCATCCGTGGCGGCTTGCAGGCCCAGCCCGGCGGGCACGCCAAAGCCCATGGTCGCGTAGTAGCCGGGCGCCACCAGCGCGGTGTGCTTGATCTCCATGGCAGTAAAGAGGCAGTCGCCCATGTCGCTGGCAATGGGCATCTTGCCGTGCGCGGCCATCAGGTCGTTGACCGCAGTGGCGATGTCGGTGGGGGTGATGCTTTGCTCGTCCAGCGGCAGTCCGGTGGGAAAGTGCTGCGGCGTCACGCTGAACGCCTTGTCGGGCCCGGGCACGCGTTCCAGTATGCGGTTGACCACCGCGGCCAGTGGCAGCCTGGCGTAGGTGTGGTAACCGATGTTGACCTGGCCGTTCAAGGCCTGGATGGTCTGGCGCATGTCGATCTTGGTCTCGGACACGGCAAAGTTGGTGTCGCAAATGATCTCGCCGAGCAAAAACAGGCCGTCCGAGCCCTCCACCAGCTGCGTCACCTCCGGAAAGCCGGCCACGCCCATGTAAGTGCCCACCAGCGGCGCGTCCTGGTCGGCCAGCAGGCCCCGACCCATGAAACTGGTCACTACCGGCAACCCCAGGCGGCGCGACAGAGTGGCCACCTTGTCTTCGAGACCGTAGCGGCGCACTTCCACACCGGCCATCAGCACGGGTGATTTGGCGCCGGCCAGGCGCTGCAGGATTTCATCGACGCAGGCATCGAGCGCGTCCGGGTCCACCTTGAATGCGGCTTGCGGCACCACATCAGCGCAGGGCACGGTCACCATGTCGCGCGGAATCTCGATGTACACCGGCTCGGAATGGCGCAGGCAACTGGCCAGCACGCGGGCGATGTCGGCCGGGGCGCGCTCGGCATCGTCCAGGCGAGTCTGGTCGCAGGTGATTTCCTTGAAAATCTGGAACTGGCTGTCGAGCGTCTTGGCCTGATGGTGCAGCAGCAGGCCCGAGCGCGATTCGTTTTTGCCGGGCCCACCCGAGAGCACCACCAGCGGCGACTTTTCGGCAAACGCGGCGGCCACCGAATTGATCATGTTGAGGGCCCCGGCGCCGTAGGTCACCGCCGCCACGCCCAGGCTGCCATTGATGCGCGCTGCGGCGTCGGCGGCAAAGCCCACGCCAGGTTCGTGGCTCAAGGTGTAGAGCGGCAAAATTTGCGACTCTTCGATGACGCGGAAATAGGGCAGTGCAAAGTCGCCCGGGATGCCAAAAATCTGCCTCGCACCGTGCCTTTTGAGCGCGGTCAGCAGCTGTTCGGTGAGATTCATGTGGAATGTCTCCTGCTTTGAAAGTGCACGGATTATCACCGTGCGGGTCAACCGCCCCCCTTGCGCGGGGAGTCTGGCGTCAGGTATGAGCCGTTAACATGGGGTCCATTTCAACAGGAGTTATCAAGATGGACATCACAACAGTTGGCATCATTGGCGCGGGCACCATGGGCAATGGCATTGCCCAGGCGTGCGCGGTGTCGGGCATCAATGTGGTCATGGTCGATATTTCAGACGCCGCAGTGGCCAAGGGCATCGCTACCGTGTCGGGCAGCCTGGACCGACTGCTGAAAAAGGAAAAGATCACCGCAGCCGACAAAGCCGCCGCCATGGCGCGCATCCAGGGCAGCACCAGCTACGACGATCTCAAGTCTGCCCAATTGGTGATTGAAGCTGCCACCGAAAACTACGACCTCAAGGTCAAGATCCTCAAGCAGCTGGATGCCCTGCTGGCCCCGGAGGTGCTGGTGGCGTCAAACACCTCGTCGATTTCGATCACCAAGCTGGCCGCCGTCACGAGTCGAGCCGACCGTTTTATCGGCATGCATTTCTTCAACCCGGTACCCATGATGGCGCTGGTCGAAATCATCCGTGGGCTGCAAACCAGCGATGCCACGCATGCCGCCGTGCACGCCCTGGCCACAGCGCTGGGCAAAACCCCGATCACCGTCAAGAACGCGCCCGGCTTTGTCGTCAACCGCATTCTGGTGCCGATGATCAACGAAGCTTTTTTTGTGCTGGCCGAAGGGCTGGCCACGCCTGAGGACATCGATGCCGGCATGAAGCTCGGCTGCAATCAGCCGATTGGTCCGCTGGCGCTGGCCGACATGGTCGGGCTGGACGTGTGCCTGGCGGTGATGGAGGTGTACCTGAGCGAGTTCGGTGACAGCAAGTACCGCGCCTGTCCGCTGCTGAAAGAAATGGTGGCAGCCGGCCATCTGGGGCGCAAGACCGGCCAGGGCGTTTACAAGTACTGACCTTCACCCAGTTTGTACATTAAGCGCTCCTGCGGTGCCCATGGGCCACGCCCGCGTCGAAAAAATCCGCTTCAGGTGCGGCGCAGCACCGCGCTGCCAATCGAATAACCCGCGCCGAACGAGCAGATCACGCCTACATCGCCGGACTTGATGTCGTCATGGTGACGGTGGAAAGCGATGATCGAACCCGCCGACGCCGTGTTGGCAAACTCGTTCAGGATCACCGGCGCTTCGTCTGTGGTGGCATCGCGCCCAAGCAGCTTGCGGCTGATCAGCTGGTTCATCGCCAGGTTGGCCTGGTGCAACCAGAAGCGGCGCACGGCGCTCGGTGCCAACCCCAGCATGGCCAGGTGGCTGCTGATGTGCTCCGCGGCCAGCGGGCAGACTTCCTTGAAAACCTTGCGACCTTCCTGGTAGAAGAGCATGTCGCGGTCGTCGGGGTTGCGGTCTTCGCTGCGCCACATGTAGCCGGCGTTGTTGCGGATGTTGTTTGAAAACGAGGTCATCAGCCGGGTGCCCAGCACCTCGAACGAACCAGCGGGCGCGGTGTCCTGCCGCTCGATCAGGATGGCGGTGCAGACGTCGCCAAAAATGAAGTGACAGTCACGGTCTTTCCAGGCCAGGTGCGGCGAGGTGATTTCAGGGTTGACCACCAGCACGGCGCGGGCATTGCCGCATTTGACGGCGTTGACCGCCATCTCGATGCCGAAGGTTGCCGATGAGCAGGCCACGTTCATGTCGAAACCATAGCCCTGGATGCCCAGGACGGCCTGGATTTCGACCGCCAGCGCCGGGTAAGCGCGCTGCATGTTGGCCGCCGCGCAGATCACGGCATCGACATCGCTGGCCTGCTTGCCAGCGCGTGCCAGCGCGTCACGGGCTGCGGCAACGCTGACCTCGGCCATCAGCGAGATCTCGCTGTCGGGCCGGATGCGCAGCCGCGGCCGCATGCGGGTGGGGTCTAGCACGCCCGATTTTTCCACCACATAACGGCGCTGGATGCCGGAGGCTTTTTCTATGAATTCGACGCTGGAATAGGGAATGGGGGCGCGGCTACCGGCCGCGATCTCGGCGGCATGGGCCGCATTGTCGAGGTCGGCAAACTGGTTGAACGAGGCCACCAGCTCGGCGTTGGTGATGACTTCGGGCGGGTTATACAAACCGGTGCTGCTGATACAAACGCGATGCATATGGGTACTTTCTGAGAGGGTTGAAGCTCAAGCTGGCGCGACAAGGCGCCATTATCGATCCTGAACGAGCAGACAGCCTGGTCGTCTGACATCCGCGACAATGTGCCGGTGTGAATCACCTATGGATGGGGTCTGGAGAGGTCAAACATGGCTGGTAGCCTTCTGTTGTTGCTGGATGATATTGCCACGGTGCTCGACGACGTGGCCTTGCTGACCAAGGTGGCGGCCAAAAAGACCGCCGGTGTGCTGGGCGACGACCTGGCGCTGAACGCCCAGCAGGTGGCCGGTGTCCACGCCGAGCGTGAGCTGCCAGTGGTCTGGGCAGTGTGCAAGGGCTCGTTCATCAACAAGGCCATTCTGGTGCCGGGCGCGCTGTTGCTCAGCGCCATTGCACCCTGGTCCATCACCCCCTTGCTGATGGCGGGTGGACTGTTTTTATGCTTTGAGGGCTTCGAGAAAGTGGCGCACAAGCTGCTGCACAAGCCTGCTGAAGTTGCCGCCGGGCAGGAACAGCTGGCCAAAGCCCTGCTCAACCCGGCGGTCAATCTGGTGGCGCTGGAAAAAGACAAGATCAAAGGTGCGGTGCGCACCGACTTTATTTTGTCCACCGAAATCATCGTCATCACCCTGGGCACGGTGGCAGCCAGCCCGCTCATGACGCAATTCACCGTGCTGGCCGGGGTGGCCGTGCTGATGACGGTGGGCGTTTATGGCCTGGTGGCCGGTATTGTCAAGATCGACGATCTTGGGCTCTTTTTGAGCCAGCGCAAAGCCGGCATGGCGTCATCCTTTCAGCAAAAACTGGGCCAGGGTTTGCTGCTGGCCGCACCGCTGCTGATGAAAAGCCTGACCGTGCTGGGCACGCTGGCGATGTTTCTGGTGGGCGGCGGCATTCTGGCGCACGGAGTGCACGCGGTGGGGCAGGGCATCGAGGAGCTCAGCGCCCTGGCCGGCGCCATGGTGCAACCGGTGATGGGGCTGCTGCTCAACCTGCTGCTGGGCGTGCTGGCAGGTGGCGTGGCCGTGCTGGTGGTGACGCTGGGCCAGCGGCTAAAAAGCAGGTTTTTCTAGCAAAGCAACGATGGGCGGCGTGGCGTTGAAGGCGTCGAAAAAGCTTTACAGCGCGGCATTGAGCACGCCCTTCGCGCTGCGGGTCGAGATTCAGCCAATCTGGCGCGCAGCGTTGATGGCGTGCAACACCACACAAGGTTCGTCGTAGTGACTGCTCTCAGGAATGGGGAGGACGCTCGGGAGGCTAAACCTCGCCGCCAAACTGCCGGGTGAGGTTGTCGATGTACTGCTCCACCAATTTCTCGAATTCGGCTTCGACGAGCGGTGCGATCATTTTTTTCATCAGGCCCGGCAAGGGCAGGGTAAGTTCGCCCTGCAGCTTGAGCACCAGATGGGTGGCATTTTTCTTCTCGGAGATTTTCCAGGAGCCGGACACCTGCGCGTTGCCTTCGCCCGCCACGGGGGTCCACACCACAGTGCCCTTGGCCTTGCTGGAGGTGTACTTTGACGCGTAGATGGTTTGCAGGTTGATCTGGGCAATACCGATCTTGGCCATTTCCCAGCGGTAAACGCCATCGCCCAGGTCCACCAGGCGGTCGACCTTGGGAAAAAAGCTGGCCGACGTCGGCACGTCGGAGAGGGTGTCAAAGACGCAGGCAAAGTCGGCCTTGACGGCAAATTCGTAACCCAGATCGATATTGACAATGATGGCCATGTGCGGTGTTCCGTTCGTGTTGAGAAATGGTGACTGTAGGGTCTGGATCCGATTCTGTCAAAACGAAGCCGCAGGTTTGCGGCATCAGCGACAAAAGGGCAGCGTCAATGCGGGCGCCAACATGATTTATCGCGTTTGCGCATTGAGCCCGACAATGCGCAGTTGATTTCACACCACACGTTTGACGACCCGTGACCCCACCTGCCCTGATTCTTGCCCCCATGGAGGGCCTGCTCGATTTTGTGCTGCGCGACATTTTGACGCGTGTGGGCGGTGTGGACCGCTGCGTGTCAGAGTTCATCCGGGTCACCGGCACGTTGTTGGCCGAGCGCGTTTTTTTGCGCTTTGTGCCGGAACTCCTTCAGGGGTGCAAGACGACATCGGGCGTGCCGGTACGACCCCAATTGCTGGGTTCCGATGCGGCCTGCCTGGCCGACAACGCGGCGCGTTTGGCCGCCATGGGTGCCGAGGGCATTGATCTGAACTTTGGCTGTCCGTCGCCGGTGGTGAACCGTCACCGCGGTGGCTCGGCGCTGCTCGAAGAGCCCGAGCTGTTGTACCAGATTGTGGCGGGTGTGCGCCGCGCCGTGCCGGCTCACCTGCCGGTGTCGGCCAAGATGCGGCTGGGTTTGCATGACGACCATCGGGCTGAGGCCTGCGCCCTGGCGATTGAAGCTGGTGGTGCGTGCGAACTGGTGGTGCATGCGCGCACCAAGGCGCATGGTTACCGGCCGCCGGCCTATTGGGAGCGCATAGCCGACATCCGACGCGTGGTGCGCCTGCCGCTGGTGGCCAATGGCGAAATCTGGACGGTGTCAGACGCCCTGCGCTGCCAGCAGGTGTCGGGTTGCCAGAACCTGATGCTGGGGCGCGGCATGGTGGCCAACCCGGCGCTGGCGCGCGGCATCCGGGCTGCCCTGCATCCTGGTTCGACACCGGCCGACCTCGACTGGCCTGAGCTCATGAAACTGATAGCTGAATTCTGGCGTCTGGTGTGCGCGCACCTGGCGCGTGACCAGCAGACCGGGCGCCTCAAGCAGTGGCTCAATTTGTTGCGCCGGGTCTATCCTGAAGCGCAAACGGCATTCAACGCGGTGCGTACCTTGCATGATCCTGTGGCTGTGGCACGCTGGTTTGATGCGCAAGCCATGCCCGATGTCCAGGCATGAGCCCGTTTGGACCGCGCTGGCCGGGCGCATTGGATAACATCCCCAGCCTGATTTGAATTGCGAGCCTCCTGAATGTCTGAACCCCTGAGCCTGGCCGAGACCGATGCGTCCGAGCAGATTCGCCCGGGCACTTTTGTGCGCTACCCGGATTCCCCGTTCGAGCTCTACCAGCCGTATCCACCGGCGGGTGACCAGCCCGAGGCGATCGACCAAC